>JAFVAA010000925.1 GCA_017476305.1 Lachnospiraceae bacterium | reverse complement strand
GGTATCATGTCCATCCAGATACCATCTGCAAGTCGCCACTCTCCGGAAGTGAGTTCTACTCTGAAATCCGGGTGCGCCATCCGCTCATTATCCCCGGTTGCCACACCGGTAGGCTGCACCCTCTGCTCAGCTCCTTCACAGACAACAAGATGAATCTTGCAGAAGCGTCATCGCACGAAATGGGATCCAGCCACCGCCTCCCCTGCCCTCTTTCTCTCCAGAAATCCGGCAGAAGAAACGGCGAAACGGAAAATCGCGGGATATGCGTGTCCTATTCAGTTGTCACGGAAAAGTTTTATCCCTTTCCATTGCATAGACGCCGGGAGAGGCCAAATTACAACCCCCTATGAAAATTTTTTCAAAAAATTTTTCAGCTTACGGATTTTCTTGGCCAATGATTGTTGCGAAACTCCCCGAATTTTCGCTATTTCTGTCTGTGTATAGCCCTCTATGAAATGAAGTGCCAAAAGCTCAACTTCTTTTTCCGAGAGGCTTTTCAATGCCTCATACAATTTTGGATTTTCAACTTTCTCAACCCATCCGTATCTGTCAGCCGGATTGTATGTATCTGTCTTTGCCACAAATTTCTCCATATTCAAATACACCATATCGGATTCATCCATCTGGGTATCCTTCCCACCGAATCCTTTCTGAGTGAGCGGGATATTGTGTTCACAGAAAACCCTCTCTTTCTTGAACGCTTCATAGTCATAATCAAACATCACTTTGATCTGTTCCTCTGTCATGCCGGCTTTTCTATACTCCCTTGCCAGCTTGTCCTGCTCCGCAAAAAATTTCAGTCTTTCCTTTGCCACATTAAACTCCATGATTTTTTCCTCCTGATCTTGAAAATTGATAAGTTTCAAAATCAGAAGCTCATGGAGATCGGCACCTGTAAAAAGGCTGCTCACGCATACAGACTCCTTTCCGGAGCCTGCAAAACGAAAGCAGCCTTTCCACCGTTTATTCGATTGTTCCGCCTGTGACCGGCATCATAATTGACAGATACCACCAGTATTTTTGCACAAAAAAAGAGCCGGGCAAAACGGATACGCAAATAATACCCGTACAGATAAAAGGAAATGAAACGGAATCCCCATCGGGATATTCTCCATTCTTCCTTTACCTGTGAGGTAAAACTGCTTTCGTTTTGCCCGGCTCCTGATGATGCAGCATATATCCTCCACCGAAAAGCTCCTGCCTTCCGTGTGTGGACAGTGATGACGGTCAAATCCAGTCGTGGGACGGCATCTTTACAACAACTCAAAATCCAAACGATCCTGAGCGGGATCATTTCCCCCTGCTGCCGAAGAATATGCCGCACTCAAACTCTTGGCTCCCGGTGCTTGCCTCGAAACTCTCCTGGTCCCCTCGCCGCTTGTGACCGGTCGCCTCATTCTATGAAATTGTCAAAGAGGCTTGTCCGCCTGCCCCTGCTGTATGCTCCACTCTTGGTCGCCATGACCGCCAGCGGTTACATACGGGCAGGCAGAGCCTCTAACATCCGGCAAAGCCCGGTATCTCATAAATCAATTTTTTCCAATAGTTCTGTCTGCTCTGTTTCTTTCTGTAAAAACACCTGCTGATATGCCATCAGCCTTTTCCTGACTGCCTGATCGAACAGGCTGTGTGATTTCTTCTTTGTCACAAGCACCGCCTCGCCGACCACATAGATCGACAGGTCATTATGGCACTTTGGACAGACCATCTCCATACTCGTAAATGTCGTCTTAAATAATTCGTTCCTGCATATCGGACAGGTCACATAATATGTGTTCGCTGTTTCTGCCACGCTAAAAACCTCCTTCTGACCGATTCCTTTCCCCAACCGGTTCTTTTTTATTCCAGCTTTTTAACCACATGGACAGCCACGCCCTGAATGATACAGTCCTTTGTATAGATGTCCTCCATCGTAGGATTTTCCGGGTGCAGCCGTACTCTTTTATTCTCCTTATCCAGAAAAAACCGTTTCAACGTGCTTTCTTTTTCCTCCCCCGCTAAAGCGGCAATGATCTGACCTTCCTCTGCGTATTCCTGCCTGCGGATCACGACAAGATCGCCGGAATCTATCCCGGCGCCGGTCATGGAATCGCCCTTTGCACGGAGAATGAAAAAATCCCCTTTTCCAAAATAAGCAGCCGGCAGCGGTATGGTGTCCTCGGTGTACTCATGTTCCGCCTGCGGAGTGCCGCAGGCAATGCCCCCAAGCACCCTCATATCCACCATCTTCATTCCGTCCTGCTTCTGCCTGATGGAATCCGTCAATATCCTCCTGCCGTCATAGATGACCACACCGTCCTCGTCCATAGCGACAAGATATTTATAGACCGTGCTTTTCACTACCCCAAGCGATGTGGCGATCTCACTTGTGGACGGAAAGCACCCGTTCTTCCCATGATAAGAGTCCACATAGGCTACTATGGAATCCATCAGCTTTTTCGATTTGTGCCTCATAAATCACACTCCCTTTCTACCTATCAGAAACATTCGTTTCTTTTAGACAAGTACATCATACCACCCGAACAAGCGTTTTGCAAGACCAAAAAATTAACTGGTCGAAATTTTGACCAGTTAATCTTTTAACCCGTATTTCAAAGCCCTGCAAGCCCTTTATCCATGCCTTTTTCCGTTCCTTATATATCTTGTCCTCCTGCTGTCAATTCCAGAGCCGTCCTTGCCATTTCCTCATACTCTGCCCTGACGTTCTCCGGTCCCATGATCCGTATCTGTCCCACAAACCCGAATACCCACCCGTAAAAAGTCCGGCTCGCACTTACCCATACTTTAGCCAGGAACCGGCTTTCAGATGCCCTCTCCGTTCTGATGTCCTCACCGAACCGGTCGATCAGATACTTCATTACTGTATTCTCACAAAGGAGCGTGACCTCTGTTTCCTCTCCGTCATACATCTCAAATACTTTTTTCGTGAAGTCTGCCACGGAGAAGCCGTCCGGCTCCGGTATCCGTTCCGCTTTCAGTATCCGCAGCTTTGTGATACGGTCTACCCGGAACGTCAGTACCCGCCCCCTTTTCTCTGAGTAGCCGATCAAGTAGTAATAATCCTCATTCCATTCCAAAGCATACGGACTGTTTATGTATCTTTCCCCACCATTGCGGAGCATCTTTTTCTTGTCTGCATCAAACTCTATGTACTGAAAACTTACTTTCCTGTTTTCGTCTATCGCCCGGAAAATCTGGTCTACCGTATAATAGACTGCCGGATTGTCTGCCTTGATCCTCTCGCTCGTATAAACACGTCTCTCCAGTCCCTCCGCCTGATGCCTGCTTGTCATGCCGGACAGTTTGCGGATCAGTTCCCCGCTCCTTCCGGGACCGATGAACCTTGCGGAAGATACCGCATCTATGAGCAGCTTGATCTCGGCAAGCTCAAACTCCCTCGCACCGATAAAAAAGGAATTGCTGTGCCCGGCCTTTGCTTGGATAACATCAATGCCCATATCCAGTAATACGTCAATATCATCCCTGACTGTCCGGCGGTTGGCAGAGTAGCCCGCCGCCGTGACCGCATCCATGATCTCCTGTGTTGAGAGTGTATGCTGTTCGTCTGTTTCTTTCCTCAAATAGTCAAGAAGAAATAATATCCTTCCTTTGTTTTCCTCCTTGCTCATAGCCTGCCCTCTTTTTCTGCCGGATGGGAAGACAGCCATTATCTGTCAAAATACCCCATCCAGATCCCAAGCTCCTTTGCCGAATCTGTCAGCTTCTCATAAGTTGTTTCCGTGACTGTATAGCTTCTCGGCACCGGTTCATCATACCCCGTCGTGTAGATGTAATATTTTCCATCCGCTTTTACTACGGTCCTCCCATGCTCTTTATTGCTCGCACAGCCTTGCGCTTTTATCCCGATATACCGACAGAGTTCCTCCACTGCATAACGGCTTGCCATACAGTCACCCCTGCCCCGTAAAAATATCTCCCTCCAGTCATAGTTATATAGGTCATACCTGGAAATTTCCCCGATATATGCCGCTACCCTGTCTGCCTTTTCCTTTTCTGTCATGCCGGAAGTGATATTTTCGTCTGCAAACTTTTGAAATAACGTATCTAAATAAAGATTCGTTTCATTGTAACCCTTTATCTCAGCCGTGAGGACTTTCCCGTCTGTGAGGGTAGCCTTTACCGTGACCACTGCATCCGGCTCCCCATAGATCTTTCCATAAAGCATCGTGACCTTGCCGTACTGCGTGATCGTAAAGCACCAGACATCCTCTCCCAAAAGCTCCCACTTCTTCACTTCCTTTTTCGTGCCGGAAACCCGGAAACGGAACGTGTTCTGGTGGGAAGAATCTGCCGGGAGAATGTCACTATATGTATCTGACCGGTAATAAAGGGAAATTTCTTTTGCATTGAGGACCGGCTTGTCTGCCTGCGCAGAACTGCTTTCATCTGCCTTTGATTGTTTCTTTTTTGCCTTTACTGTCACTCTACATCGGTATTTCTTCCCTTTATATACCGCCGTCACGGTCGCCTTTCCCTTTTTCTTTGCATAAAGAACCGCTTTTCCCCCGGCTTTCTTCTTTACATCAACGACTGCTTTTTTATCTGACTTCCATTTGACTTTTCCCGCCTTTTTCAGCCGTATCGTGCTCTTTTTCCCGACAATCATTGTCTTTTTGGTAGCCGATAATTTACATTTTTGTGTCTTTGCCTCTGCATTTCCTGTTGGCAGAAGTGCCAGAAAAAGCACCATGACTACAAATATCCAACCCGTTTTCTTCATCGTGACCAGCCCCCTCTCTTTCATGCCTGTATGATGTCAATCCTCCTGATCCATCATCTCCTGCAACCCGCTCACAAGCCCCTCCATTTCAAGCTTGTAGAGCATCAGCCGAAGAAGATAATCCGGTACTTTCCGCTCGCTTAATTCCCAATGCTGCAAGGTTTTCTTCGGCATTTGAAAATATCCTGCAAACTCTGACTGTGACATTCCAGACTTCTTTCTTGCTAATTTTAATAATTCATTATGTGTCATAACTGCTCCTTTTTGTACTCCATTGGAGTATTTCTATATTAAGTATATCACGTTATGACACATAAAGCAATAAAAAACGAACTTTCCACGACTTTTTCTTTTTTAACAGCCTACTCATCACGGATCCACTTTTCTAATGTTTCATAGAGTTTATCCGGATCGACAGGTTTTGTCAGATAATCATTCAATCCCGCCTCCATATACTGTTTCATATCTTCATTGAACGCATCTCCTGTAAGTGCGATGATCGGGATATTCCTTGCATCCTCCCGCTCTATAGAGCGTATAGCAGAGGTCGCATCCGCACCGCCCATAACCGGCATCCGCATATCCATGAGTATCGCATCATAATATTTTCCGTATGTTCGGAAAATAATTCTACGGCAATTTTACCATTCTCCGCTGTATCTACCTCCATCCCCTTCATTCCTAATATTTCTTTCATCACTTCCACATTGATGAAAACATCTTCTGCCAGAAGAATACGCTTTCCGGTCAGATCTGCATGATGTTCTTCCTTTTGGGCAGCGATACCCTTTTCCGAAAAGACACTTTTTAATTTCTCCTGCAAATCCTCAAGATTGATCGGCTTTGCTATATGCCCATTCATGCCGACATCTTCTGCCCTTCTGACATCTTCAGAAAACGCATTCGCTGTCATGGCAAGAATAGGAATTTTTGCAAGTTCCGAATCCTCCAGTTTCCTGATCTCTTTTGTGGCATCATATCCATTCATGACCGGCATCTGTATATCCATCAGCACGGCATCATAATAGCCATGCGAGGATTCCCTCACTTTATCGACTGCCTCTTTTCCGTTTTCAGCCATTTCAACAGCAAAACCCATGTTTGAAAGGATTTCATAGGCAATTTCCCTGTTGATTTCCATATCCTCCACTAAGAGCAGACGCATTTTGGAAAAATCCGGTGCAAGACTTTGAATATCATCCTCTCCCACTGTATCTTCAGAGGAAACAGCATTCCCCTCTTGCAGCTTAAATCTCACACGGATCACAAATTCCGTTCCGGCATCCGGAGCCGTATTGACTTCGATTGTGCCACCCATCAGGTCAATAATGCTCTTTGTGATCGCCATGCCAAGTCCCGTTCCCTGAATACCGCTGACCGTGGAAGTCCTCTCTCTTTCAAATGCCTCAAAAACTTTTGCGGCAAACTCCTTTGTCATACCGATCCCGCTGTCCGCTACACGGAGTTCATATCTTCCATACTCTTTATCCCCATCGTCAATCTGCCATAAGGATACAGAAACATTTCCACCCTCCGGCGTGAATTTATAGGCATTGCTTAAAAGATTTAAGAGTACCCGGTTCAAACGGTTCTTATCACAATATACCAGACTTCTCTTTGCATGGGATACATCCACACGAAAATGGATATTCTTTTCCTCCATCTGTGTTGAAAACATATCCTGTACTTCCATCAATGTTTTCTTTAGATCAACCGCTATCGGCTCTAAATCCATTTTGCCGCTTTCGATACGGCTCATTTCAAGTACATCATTGATCAGTGCCAAAAGATGATGGCTGGAAGTTTTTATCTTTGCAAGATATTCCTGCATTTTAGGCAGGTTATTCCCATCCCTCTCCGCCAGATTGATATACCCTATAATCGCATTCATGGGGGTTCGTATATCATGTGACATATTTGACAGAAAAGCCCCCTTTGCCTTACTGCTTTCCTCCGCCTGGTACTTTTCAACCTCCATCTGCTTTTCACGTCTGGACATCGTTGAATAAATACTGAACATAATGGCAAGAGCGATCACATTCAGCCCCATCTGGATAATACTGTTCCGTGTATGCACACGGTCAGCCTCCTTTAGCTGCTCAGCCATATATTTTTCAGCATCCATGATCTGCCCCATGTCCTGATCCGGATTATTCCTCTCATAATATCCGCTGATATTATGTACCACGATCTCCGTCATGTCATCCGTTGCCTGCTTTACCCATACAAGGGAAGTAAAAAAGATCAAAAACAGAAATCCGATCCACACTATGGTAGATTTTCCAAACCGCCTGTCTTTATCCTTGCCGAACATATACCGGAAATATACAAATCCTAAAATACACCAAAACTCAAGAATCAGATAAGATTCCGTAGCCATTGCGCCGGAGGACAACGCCATAAAATAAAAGAAAAATACCACCGACATTACAAGGCCCAAAAATCCTGTTATCTGTACTTTTAAGTTCTTTTCCTTTTTGGCATTTACAAAAGCCGCAGCAGAGGTATAACCATAAGCAATCGTAGCACCCACGGTATTCACGTCCACAATCCAGCCTATCGCCGTCCTTCCAAAAAATGGAATTGGTAATGAAATCGCCATCAGGAACAGAAATGCATTTTTCGGACTTCCGTCCTCATTCAATTTTCCAAACCACTTTGGCAGAATATT
Source organism: Lachnospiraceae bacterium (assembly GCA_017476305.1). Taxonomy (GTDB): domain Bacteria; phylum Bacillota; class Clostridia; order Lachnospirales; family Lachnospiraceae; genus Butyribacter. The sequence goes on along the minus strand of JAFVAA010000925.1, from coordinate 16,014 downwards.
ATCCTCTGCCATTGTATATAACAGCCTGCTGGCTGCAATATAGTTTCCAACCAGCCCCGTAACAATTCCCGCCATTGCCGCAACCCCTAAGAGAAAGATTCCCTTTTGTCCAATAGCAGCATGAACAGCGAAAAAGGTAGGAAGTCCCGGAAGTCCGCTCAAATTTCCCAAATCGGCAATATAATCCGTCCAATCCGCATATCCTTCCGGCAGGATCATGATTGCCATCTGTGTCAGCAGGACATAAACGATAGTTCCACAGACAAGTGCCGCTGACATGATCCATATTGATTTTTTGACTGAAAACTTAAAACCTTTCGTAGAATTTGAAACAGACTCAAAACCCACAAACGCCCACGGTGACAATGCAACAATCGAAAAAACCTGCCTGACCGGATGTTTCAAATCCGCAGAAAAAGCCGGTGCCATACTGCTTATTCCACCATGATGGACTTTCATCACGGCATAAGCACAGATCACTACTCCAAAGAACAAAACCAGTGCCAATACTGTCTGCAGCCCTACTGCCAGCCTTTTTCCACGGATACAGACGAATCCAAGCAAAAGGATTGCTGCCATCGTCAGTAAAACTTCTCCCAAATAAACATCATAGCCCAAAACCTGATAATGAAATCCAAACTGAAACAATCCACCAAAAAGATTTCTGGCAATCAGGGCAAGTGCGGTCGCATTTGCCCAAATGATAGCAATATAAACCAAAATAAGAAACCACGAACTTAAAAAACCATGATCATAACCGAATGTTTTAATGGAATAAGTAAGCGTCCCCCCTGCATCCGGATATTTATTCATCAGATAGTGATAATTCATGCCTATAATGAACATGACAACTGCTCCGATCAAAATACCGAGTGCCGTTCCAAGTGGACCTGCCTTCGGTAAAAATGTCGTACCCGGCATCACAAATGAACCCCAGCCTACCGCACATCCGAAAGACAACGCCCATACTGAAAATGGCGAAAGATACTGTCCAAGTCCTGAACTGCTTCCATCCTTTTCATCATCATTCTTTTTCACAAACTGTCCCCCCTCATTATGTTAAATTTCCCTGCTTTTCTTACTTTCCCCGATATGTTCATTGATTGTTTTAAGCAGATGATCCATATCAAAAGGCTTTGCCACATGGGAATTCATCCCGCTTTCCATGCTCATCCGCTTATCTTCATCACGGGCATTCGCACTTAATGCGATGATTGGCAACACCGCCGTATCCTTTCTTCCCATTGCCCGGATCAGTCTCGTCGCCTCATAGCCATTCATGACCGGCATCTGTATATCCATCAAAACCAGGTCATAGTACCATTCCGGATGATTCCTGATCTCCTCTACGGCATCACTTCCATCCGGCACGGAATCGACTAAGAACCCTTCTTCTGTTAAAAGAGTTTCGGCAAGCATCCGGTTGATCTCTATATCCTCTACTAATAAGATCCGATGTTCCCCTGTCTCCTTTGATGTTTCTTCAGGTACTATATCTTCTGCGCTTTTTTCCTGCTTTCCATCTGCTAACTTTAGCGGAAAGTTTACAATAAAAGTAGAGCCTTCGCCCTTTTTGCTGTTGACCGTGATCGATCCTCCCAAAATATCCAAAAGCTGTTTTGTGATGGAAAGCCCCAGGCCTGTTCCGGAGTACCCCGTTTTTGTAGAGCTTTCCTCCCGCTCGAACGCCTCATAGATGCGTTTCATGAACTCATCCGACATTCCGATTCCATTATCGGCAACCGTAAACTCAAACCGGGCATATCCGGAATCAGAAACCTGTTTTTTCCTCGCAGCCACTTTTACCTTTCCGCCATTTGGTGTAAATTTTACTGCATTGCTGAGCAGATTTCCCATGATCCTCTCAAAACGGGAGGCATCCACATATACCTTCTGTTCCTGAATTTCAAAATCCTCTGAAATGGTGATCTGTTTTTCCTCCGCCTGTGCCCGGAACATATCAATCACGATATTAAGCTCCTCCCGCAGATCGCAGACCTCTTCCCTGACTTCGATACGGCCATAGTCAAGGCGGCTCATTTCCAGAAGGTCATCGTTCAGTGACAACAGATAATGATTGGATTCCTCTACTTTATCAAGGTATTCTTCCAGACGGTCCGGCTCATTTATATGCCGTTTTGCCAGACCGGTAAAACCTGCGATCGCATTCATCGGTGTGCGGATGTCATGAGAAATATTAAATAAAAAGGAGGATTTGATCTCATTTGCGTGCTTCTCCCTTTCTAACGCCATTTCCATATTCAGCTTATCTGCCACTTCCTTCTGTGCAGCCATGATCTGCTCCGTAATATCACGAAATCCCATCACAGCGTAGCGGTGCAGCGAATCATTATGAACAGGAACAATCGACATCTGGATATATGCGATATTTCCATCGTCTTCTATACTCCGGTAATTCACGGTATATGCACTTTTCTCTAAAAGCCGCTCTTTGATCCTTTGCGACTGCATTTCTTTCAGAAAAAGCTCCCTGTCCTCTTTAATGACATATCTTTCAGCATAGATCGGGGGGATCGTTTTCCAATCGGCTTTTTTCAGATCCTCCTCATATATCTCTTTTGCTATTTTACCAAAATAACTGTGTTCCAACTGATAGGGCATCATATCCCCGCTATCAAGGTTTACAAGATAGATCGATTTATAATCCGCACTAAGTCCTTCTATCACATCCTCCCTGCGACGGTTTTCGTCACGGTCTGTGTGCATATCCGTAATATCCCTAAGCAGCACATAGAAAACATCCCCGTATTCCTCCGTATGGACAAGCCTGCCATAGTCGTCCACCCAGCGGACTTCACCGTCTTTCCTTATAATGCGGTATTCAATGTAGTCCAGTTCTTTTTTATTTGACGATACCTGTAGCGCAATCGACTCCTCCATCAGAGCTACATCCTCCGGATGCACCATTCCCTTAAATGTGCCTCCGGTGAGCTCCTTCCATTCCTCAAACGATTTACAGCCAAAGATGTCAAGCACAACATCATTGACATAAATCACTTCCTCGTCGCCCTCTGCCAGATATACGAAAAATCCACCCGGCATATTATTGCCGATCTGATCAATCGAATCCATCATATTACTGTTCATTTTTTGTCCTCCCGAATCAATGTTTCCAACGTCTCATACAGATGCTCCGGCTCCACCGGTTTCGACAGATGTGCGTTCATTCCTGCCTGTAATGAGTGCTGCACATCTTCATCAAAGGCGTTTGCCGTCATCGCTATGATCGGGATCTCTTTTGCATCCTGTCTGTCTAATGCACGGATTTCTGCCGTAGCAGCCAGCCCGTCCTTGACCGGCATCCGTACATCCATAAGAATGGCATCGTAATAGTTTTCCGGACTTTCCGCAAACATATCCACGACCATCTGACCGTTTTCCGCATGATCCACATCCACATTTTTCATTCCCAGGATTTCTTTTAAAATCTCCGCATTGATAATCACATCCTCTGCCACTAAAACATGCTTTCCGTTCAAGTCCGCACGGTGTTCTTCTTTGATTTTCCCTATATCTTTTTTCTGGATCGCCTGACTGAACTCATCAATAATACCGGATACGAACAAAGGCTTTGCCATAAAGCTGTCCACCCCTGCCGCAAGTGCCTCCTCCATGACATCATCCCAGCTATACGCAGTCAGGATAATAATCGCAGAATCATTGCCTACAATCTCACGGATCCTTTTTGTGACTTCGATACCATCCTGCTCCGGCATCTTCCAGTCTACGAGAATCAGATTGTACGATTCCTGCCTTGCATGATGCAGCTTTACCATTTCTATGGCTTCTGCACCGCTTAAGCTGCTGTCTGCCACGATGCCGACTTCTTCTAAAATCAGCTTCGCATGTTCACAGGCAATCGGATCGTCATCAATCACAAGTATCCGCATATCCTGCGGACGGATTTTCTCGGTGTCTTCCGCTTTCTTATCCGTCCTTTTCAATGTTACGGTAACCGTAAAGGCAGAGCCTACTCCCTTTTCACTTTCCACGGTAATATCGCCGTTCATCATTTCCACAATATTTTTCGTGATCGCCATCCCTAAGCCTGTACTTCCGTACTTATTTGTTGTGCCGGAATTCTCCTGTGAAAATGTATCAAAGATTTTAGGCAGGTATTCTTTACTCATTCCGATTCCGGTATCTTTCATAATAAATCGAAACGTAGCCTTATCTTCAAACTGAGAAACCGGCTCCACAATAAAGGAAACCGTACCGCCCTCCGGTGTGAATTTCACGGCATTTCCCAGGATATTGATGATGACCTGCTTTAATTTCATATCATCCCCGATATAGTAATCATCAACAAGTCCGTTAATCCTGCAATCAAAACTAAGTCCCTTATCCTGACACTGACCGTGAATCATGGTGTTAATCTGCTCTAACATCTCACGGAAAGAAAACTCCTCATGCTTGATCGTCATACGTCCGCTTTCAATACGGCTCATATCCAGAATATCGTTGATTAAGTTCAGTAGATGTTTGGCACTTCCACCGATCTTTGTCAGATACTCCCTTGTCCGTTCCGGCACATCAGGATCTTTTAAGGCGATACTGTCCAGGCCGATGATCGCATTCATCGGCGTTCTGATCTCATGGCTCATAGAGCTTAAAAATGCTGTTTTTGCCACATTCGCCTGCTCTGCCTCATGTAAAGCGTTTGCCAGCAGTTCGTTTCTTTCCCTCTGCTCCCGTAAAACATCAGTCATATCAGATTTTAATAAAATATAAAAGCGTTTTTTTCTGTCCACGGTGTAGAACATAAATCTCTTATTATAAATCTCTCCATCCATGTTACAGGTCACATCAACAGTATAAGGTTCACTTTCCAATAATTTTTCTTCAATGGTTTCCATAGAAAGGGAATGCAGCATTGCCTCCTTTTCTTCCTCCGTGCCATCCACAACCGGTATTACCTGATCTTTGATATAATCCATGTAGACACCGCTGTGCTCCCTCGGAAAAATGCTTCCCTTTTCTATTTTTTCCGCATCGCCAATCGTTACTCCATAATATCCGCTGACAATATAAGTAATCATGTCATACTGTCTGGCAAGCACTTTCTCATCCAGTACCTCATTTACCATCTCGGCATTATATTCCGTTTCAATTCCAAACGCAGCCACATCTCCTGTCAACGGATTACGGCTTACACTCCCGGAGAACTTGACAAAACACTGTTTCCCGGAAGCACGCTTGCTAAAGCCCACCATTGTCGCCGGTCCCTGCCCGCTCTCACTGCGCTTCAGAAGGTTTTCCGCATCAAAAATCTCTGTATATAATCTTCTGTCTTCTTCCACAAGGAGGTTCTCTAAACGGCTTTTGGCATAAGCCTCTATGGAATTACCTGCAACATCTGACGGATAGAGATCGCGTCCCCTGACTTCCTCAATCCGTCCCGTCGTCATGTTAGAACGGATGACGGTGAGGCTTTCATCCGCAATCGTATTGAACTGATCCATCATACTGTTGTAAAGAACCTGTTCCTGCTCACGCTCTGCCAGCTTCTGCTCTAACTCTTTCTGGTCTGTAATATCAATAAACATCCCGACATAAGTGACCGGAGAGCCGTCTTCACGACGTGAAAGCTGACCAATCGCATGGAACCATCGAAAACCACGGTCTTTCGTCAACAGCCGATACTCAACATCATAGATTTTCTGTCCTGTGTAATCTTTGATCGTATCGTAATATTCCTTTAAGACTCGCTCCCTGTCGTCCTCATGCAACAGATCGGACCAGGATTCCAGCCTGTCGGGGAAATCCTCTGTATCCTTATATCCTACCATCCTGCGGAATGTAGCTGTCCATGTAACACCGGTCATTTCCCCATTTTCGTCAAAATCCATATACCACGGTCCTGAATTCATCATATCATGCAGAACCCTTATGGATTCCCGTTCCTTTCGGGCTATTTCCGCAATCTCCTCCCGTCTTTTGATTGCCGTAATATCAGAGTAATTGCAGTACGCATACTGTACGCCATCCTCCACAACAAAGGCATAATGGACATTTACCCAAATTTCATTTCCCTTTGCCGTATATTTACGGATCTGCAGGCTGTTTGAACCGTCCTTTGCCTTATGATGCTTGAAAAGGTAGGCAACATCCTCATGGTCATCCGGATGAATAGTTTTCATCGTGCCACCGCTCTCCATACGGATAAAATCCTCCTGTGTCCCTTCCATCATTTCCGTAAATTCATTGGAACACCAAATTGGATAATAAGTACCATCTTCCTCCACCTGCATCATCACTGCATTATTATCTAAGGCCCCAAACAATTTTTCATAGAAATTGGTCTGAAATCTTTTCATTGCCCGTATCTCCTTTCACGAACTTTTATTATTTTGCCTGCTAATACATTTTACCGGACAGGCTGCTATACATTTCCCACATCTATTGCATTTGTGGCTGATTACCATTGCATAACGATCGTTCCAAATATGTATTGCTTCCATAGGACAAGACTTAATACATGTTCCACAAGCCAAACACCTATGCTCATCTATGTCAATATCTCTATCCATATTACCCTCGCCCCAAATCCTATTGAATCAAAGTCTCTAATGTCTCATACAGATGCTCCGGCTCCACGGGCTTTGACAGGTGTGCGTTCATGCCCGCCTGTAGGGAATGCTGCACATCTTCATCAAAGGCGTTTGCCGTCATGGCGATGATCGGTACTGCCTTTGCATCAGGACGAGAGAGTGCACGAATCGCCTGCGTCGCTGCAAGCCCATCCATCACAGGCATACGAACATCCATTAAGATTGCGTCATAATAATTTTCTTCACTTTTTTCAAACATTTCAAGTACAAGCTGCCCGTTCTCCGCATGATCCACTTCCATTTCACGCATGGCAAGGAGCTCTTTCATGATTTCCGCATTGATCATCACATCCTCCGCCAGTAAGATACGCCGCCCGGAAAGTTCCGCCCGGTGTACTTCTTCTGGCTTTCCAATGTTCTTCTTTTGAATAGCTGCCTGAAATTCATCCAATACTCCGGTTGCAAACAGTGGCTTTGCCATAAAGTTGTCTACACCTGCCTCAAGTGCCTCCTCCTTCACATCATCCCAACTATATGCCGTAAGAATAATGATGGCAGAATCGTCCCCCACAATCTCCCTGATTTTTCTTGTTACCTCGATCCCATCCTGTTTTGGCATCTTCCAGTCTACGAGAATCAGATTATAAGACTCCTGCCTTGCGTGAGCAAGCCTTACCTTCTCGATTGCCTCTGTACCACTTAAACTTACATCTGCAGAAATTCCTATCTCCCCCAAAATGAGACGTGCATGTTCACAATCAACCTCGTCATCATCGACTACAAGGATACGCATATCCTGTGGTCGTATGTTGTCCGCATAGCCTGCCTTTTTATCCGTCTTTTTTAAGGTAACTGTCACAGTAAATGTGGTACCTGCGCCTTTTTCGCTTTCCACCGCAATGTCGCCATTCATCATCTCCACGATGTTTTTTGTAATCGCCATACCCAGCCCCGTACTGCCATACTTGTTTGCCTTACCGGAATCCTCCTGCGAGAACGCCTCAAAAATTTTCGGCAGATATTCCTTGTCCATTCCGATGCCGGTATCTTTCATCACAAAGCGCATCGTCGCCTTATCCTCAAACTGTGCCACTTTCTCCACAGAAAAGGACACCGTACCGCCTTCCGGTGTGAACTTGACGGAATTTCCGAGGATGTTGATGAGAACCTGCTTCAGCTTCATATCGTCGCCGATGTAGTAATCATCCACCAAGCCTAAAATCCGACAATCATAGGAAAGTCCCTTATCCTGACATTGCCCGTTGATCATGGTGTTAATCTGTTCCAGCATCTCGCGGAACGAAAACTCCTCATTGCTAAGAACCATCCTGCCGCTCTCGATCCGGCTCATATCCAATATGTCATTTATCAGGTTCAGCAGATGCTTTGCGCTGCCACCTATCTTTGTCAGATATTCTCTCGTTTGTTCTGAAATGTCAGGATCCTTTAATGCAATACTGTCAAGACCTATGATCGCATTCATCGGAGTTCGTATCTCATGGCTCATTGAGGACAGGAATGCTGTTTTTGCAATATTCGCCTGTTCCGCCTCAAAAAGTGCATCTGCAAGTAACTCATTATGTTCTCTCTGCTTGCGCAGTACGTCTGTAATGTCAGATTTTAGGAGCATATAAAAATGTTTTTCCCGATCCACGGTATAATACATGAACCGCTTGTTGAATATTTCTCCATCAATCTCACAGTCAACATCTACTATGTAAGGCTCGTTTTCAAGCAGCTCACTCTCTATTGTTTCAAAGGATAACGCCTTACAAGTCTTCTCCTTTTCCTTCTCATCCCCCACCAGGACGGGCAGTACCTGATCTGTGATATAATCTGTATAAATCCCGCTCGGCTCTTTTGGGAAAATACTTCCCCGTTTCTTACTCGTCGCATCCCCGATCGTCACACCATAGTATCCGCTCACCAGATAGGCGATCATATCATACTGCTCGGCAAGAACCTTCCCGTCAAGCACTTCGTTTACCATTTCATAATTATATTCCGTCTCCGTACCGAATGCATCCACATCGCCCGTCAAAGGATTCCGGCTCGCCGAGCCGGAATATTTGACAAAACACTGTCTGCCTGACGGACGGCGGGTAAATGCTACCATCGTCGCAGCACCTTCCCCACGTGCACTGCGCTCGACCAATTTTTCCATATCAAAGGTCTGTGTGTAAATTTCCTTGTCCTCCTCGACAAGGAGGTTATCAAGACGGCTTTGGGCATAGGCAGCTATCGTATTGCCCACATAATCAGACGGATAGAGGTCATGCCCCCTGATTTCCTCAATTAACCCTGTCGTCATGTTCGACCGGATGACGGTCAGACTTTCATCCGAGATGGAATTAAAATGTTCAAGCATACTGTCATAAAGGATCTGCTCCTGCTCTTTACGTTCAAGTTTCTGTTCATACATACTGTTGTAAGCACTTTCAAGATACTGAATCTCATAGGCGCCACGCAGCATAAGCGACTGATCCTCGGAGAGAAGCTTCACACTCCCATCAATAGGACGGACAATATATATATTCGTCAATATACCTTGTAAAAGAATGGCGATCACAAGAAACAGTACACACACATATTGGTTTATCCTCATACGTGCTAACGCTAAAACACTCTCGCTTTGCTCCTTTTCCTGATCCATGCGCAGACTCTCGACGCATAGATTCACATACTCGTCAATCTTGCTGTCATACCGCTGATATTCTTCCCCATGTGTGAGCGTGATTGCCAGGGCGAGCTTCTCTGATGCATCGAGGCTTTGATCTTTTGCGGTCAGCTTGACAGTTTCCAGAGCCTCCATGCCGGGTTCTATCTGACCATCGGTTGCGTCCAAAACCAACACCATCGCATAGTACTCCCGTTCCATCAGTTCCACGGAGTTTTCCAGCGCATTTTCCAAATCGCCGTAAGCCTCCGTATCGGAAAGATACTGATGCAGCGTTTCAACCGCCTTCTCACGATTCGATGTCGCCACCTCCGCAAAATAAGCACGGAGATAGTCGGGATCCTGTGTAATTGTATATAAACGCACCTGCGTCGTGAGATTGTCAGAACTCTGTTTGAGCATCGTAGCAGCCATCTCTGAGGTGACATATTTCTCCGTGGCTCCTCTCGCATCCTCATACGCTTTATCAAACCAGCGTGACGACAGGATAAGAAGAACTGCGATCAAGATGGCAAACAATGCACTCACTATGTTAATCGCACGAATGCGTGGCCCGTGCGGCGTGGCACCGTTCCTATCACGATTCATCTTTAACCTCCAATCAAATCTTTCCAATTACTTAATCTTGAATCAATCTTTCTATAGTGTCATAAAGGCGGTCCGGATCTACAGGCTTGGTCAGGTGTGCGTTCATGCCCGCTTGTAGGGAACGCTGCACATCTTCGTCAAAGGCGTTGGCCGTCAATGCTATGATCGGGACTGTTTTGGCATCCGGCCGATCCATCCCACGGATTGCTCTGGCGGCATCCAGTCCGTCCATGACAGGCATTCGGATGTCCATCAGCACTGCATCAAAGTGACCAATCTCTGAGGCGGAAAACATTTCCACCGCAGCCTGACCATTTTCTGCATGCTCAGTTTCCATTTCTTTCATGGAGAGAATTTCTTTCAGAATCTCAGCATTGATGAACACATCCTCAGCCATCAGGATGTGCCTGCCGGAAAGCTCTGTCCGGTGAACCTCCCCCTGACCGTCAAGTCTGCTTTGCATTACCTTTGCGAACTGCTGCATAACGGTGGTAGGGAACAGAGGCTTTGATAGAAAGCTGTCCACTCCGGCATCCAGAGCCTCATCTGCAATATCCTCCCAATTATAGGCTGTAAGAATGACCACAGCAGCGTCGCCATGATAGAGTTTACGGATCTCACGTGTCAAGGTCAGTCCGTCCATTTCCGGCATCTTCCAGTCCACGAGGATCAGGTTATAGGGTTCCTGCCTGGCCTGGTGCAGACCGATTTGCCGTATGGCATCTTCGCCATCCACACAGACATCTGACGTAATGCCCACCTCGTCCAGGACCAGCCTGGCGTGTTCGCAGGCCACAGGATCGTCATCTACAATCAGCACCCTGTATGTATCAGGACTTGGCCCCACTGCGGGAGGCTCCTTCTTCTCACTCCTTTGCAGCGTGATCTGTACGGTAAAGGTGCTGCCCGCACCCTGGGTGCTCTCCACAGATATCGTACCGTTCATCAGTTCCACGATATTCTTGGTGATAGTCAGACCGAGTCCGGTGCCACCGTACCGATTTGTGGCAGTCTGGTCCTCCTGTGTGAAAGCGTCAAAAATTCTGGGAAGATACTCCTTGTCAATTCCGATACCGGTGTCCTGAATGTCAAAGCGCAGGGTTTCCTGATTCTCAAATATTGCAGTCTGTTCGATAGTGAAAGTAATCTGCCCGGGTGCATTTGTAAATTTCACTGCATTTCCCAGTATGTTGATGAATACCTGCTTGAGCTTCATCTCGTCACCCACGAAATACTCGCCGACCTGGCCCGTCATCGTACAGTCGTATTGCAGCCCCTTTTCCTGACACTGTGCACCGATCATGGTGTTGATCTGTTCCAGCATTTTGCTGAAAGAAAACTCCTCTTTGGTCAAAGTCATGCGACCGCTTTCGATCCGGCTCACATCCAGGATGTTGTTGATTAGCCCCAGCAGGTGTTTCGCACTGCCATCCATCTTCTCCAGATGCTCCCGGACCTTCGGGGAAAGGTCAGGATCCCCCAGGGCAATTCTGTTCAGCCCGATAATGGCGTTCATAGGTGTGCGGATCTCATGGGACATTGTGCTTAAGAATGAGCTTTTTGCGCGGCTGGCCTGCTCCGAAGCAGCCAGCGCGTGCCGGAGATTCTCCTGGCTTTTCTCCAATTCTGTATTCAACGCCGCAATCTCTTCCAGACGTTTTTCCTGCTCTCCGTTCAACTCCTCAATTCTGCCGAGCGCACTGCGTGTCTTGCGTTCGGAACGCCTGCTTCGGAGGAGAAGTGCCAAAATCACAGCCAGAACAATGCCAAAAACGGTAAGTACTGACAGCATATTGTTTTTCAGGAATTCTGCCAGCGTGACTTTCTGTTCCACAAAAGAATAGTGTGTCAGTGCCGCATTGACAACGGAAGCCGGGACAAGCGAGGTTGCCTTGTTCAAGATGGAATACAACTCACCGTTTTCCCTTTGTACGGCAAAATATTCCACCATGTCGGTACCGGTGGACAGGGCAGATAACTTGTACCGTTCCATAAGTGCCGTGATCCTGTCGATGCGATAATTGCTCATGAGGATACAGTCAGCCTCTCCCTCCGAGATTCCTCGCAGGCAGTCTTCACTGGTTTCAAAATAGACGCGCTCCCAATCCGGGAAGTTGTCCATCAAAAAGGTTTCATAGCTGGGATTTCCCTTGTTCACCGCAACGGCGACCTCTCCGTTTAAGGAAAAATCACTCCTGTCGGAAGTCCTCACCACAGCATACATTTCACTTTCTATCGGTGTCGAAACAGCCAGGAGATCCTCCTGCTCTCCGTCATAAGGCGTGAGAATCACAGGAAAAACACAGTCTATCTCACCGTTTTTCAGAGCCTTCAACGCATCTTCCGTTGTTGGAAAGGCAATAGGCTCAAAGGTAAGCTCACCGCCCTCAATGCTGCGGGATGCATAATCCAGATACTCCTTCAATGCACCTGTAAGCTCACCCGTTTCCGGATCTGCCGCGCAAAAGGCAAGGTAGTTGTCACGATAACCCACCCGAACCTTTCCGTGGTCAGCCAGCCAGGTTCGCTCGCTCGGAGTGAGATACAGGCTGGAACTGGCCGCATCGAAATACTTTCCCTGAAGCTGCTCATTATAATATCTGTTTTCATCTTGAATCCGGCTCATGGCAGCATCCAGCTCCTCAAGAAGCTCGGTCCGGGATTTGCTGACCGCGAAGAAATAATCCGAGGATGCGATTTTACAGACCGGGAGAATATTCCAAAATCCTCCGTAAACATCAAGTCCGACATAGGCATCAATCTCACCGCTTAAAAGCATATCAACGGATTCGTCCTCATCAGTAACAAGATCCACCATTTCCACTTGAATATGGTGTTCCTTGATCCAATCCAAAAAAAGATCTTTCTGTACGCTGTCTTTGTTAACACCGACTCTTTTTCCGTTCAGAGAACTTAAATCCTCATAGGAAATGCCACTGCTGCTTTCCGGGGAAATATAGATATAATATGTCTCCGTCCCCATAGGCTGGGCAGAAAACAGCATGCGCTCCGACCGTTCCGGCGTGAAAGAGACATCAGATAAAAGATCAATCTCTCCATCTATCAGCATTTGATACAGCTCCGGCCAGCTTCCGGTCACATACTCATAATCCCACCCTGAATACGCAGCAATTTTCTGCTGATACTCATAGGCATAACCGGATTTGCGTCCGAATTGATCAATCGTGTTAAAAGCTGAATCAAACCAGCCTACCCGCACAGTCTTTTTCGCACTATCGACCGCAGATGCACTGATTGGCTCAGCACAGATTACAGCCAGTACAAAACACAGCAAGAGTGCCATGAATCGCCTGATCTGAGTTTTCCATATTGTATTTCTCATAATGAACCTCCAACTCGAACTACTACCGTGGCGTAGCGATGACCGCTTATGCCTCTTAAACTCACCATTCTCATATCAAATGTGCATTTACTGTTATCTTTATTTCACTAACTACAATGTAAAAAACCATTTACGGAAGAAATAATTACCTCCCCATAAATGGTTCACATGAAAAATGTATAACAAATTAAGGGCAGTCTCTACGCCTGCCTGTCTGTCTGTCTGTCAAACATTGTCAACTACCTCACATTCTTTGTCAATCCTTTTTATTTATTTTAACAAAATTCATACATTTCTTTCTTTTTAACTACACCATTTAACAATCGAAACGCAACACAAAAAGTGCGTCCGAGTACAAATAATCTACATTATCATATCATGTTTTATCGGAATATGCAAGATAAATGCGTATTTTATGAAAATTTAATATTATTTTAACTTTCATATATTTACTTTATAAAACAAAAAAGTACAGATATATCCCCAAAAACATTTTAGGAATCTGCACTTTTTAACGATAGTACTTCTGTTGTTCGTTTAATTTATTTCCATAAGTATTTTCGCACGTTCTTCCGGCTCCTTCGTAGTATCATCCAAAATCTGATGTCCTACCGCGTTATCTCCATTTTTTAACTTTGGCGAAATATGTTTTTCGACAACAGTATGAATCCTGCTAAAAGCACCTATAATCCCGTCACGCATCCCTGGTGCTAACACTGTGCCAACGAGAGTATCACATAGAATATTATAGGCATCATATATATAAATCAAATGTATCATATCTTCCACACTCAGGGTGCAGAATTTCCTGTCATCTTTACCATTGTAATCTTCATGGTTCATTCCTACTTCCAAGCCGTCATGAAAAGCATAGTTGTAAAGAACCTCACCGTATCTGCTGCTGTAATTACCTACCGCCTCATCCAGCCGCATCAATATCTCTTTATCCTCATGATTCCTTTTTATCAAATTTTTTAATTCTTCCATCCAATAGTGATACTGTTCTCCGTAACGCACATACTCGGCATCCTCATTTAGTTTGCCATCCAATGCGTCAATACGTTCCATGAATATTTTTTCCATTTGATTATCCATATTCTTCCTCCTCAAAATATTATAAATGCAACTAAATATATCATTTTATATATGCTACCATATAGTAGCATATTGAACATAAAATTGCAAGGCTTTGTTAATATATAGCATTAAGAAATGATGTAAAAGCGAGGTTTGCTATGAAATTTCAAAGACTTGAAGATTTAAGAATCGACCAAGATAAAACGTAGCAAGAGATTGCGGAACTTCTCGGCTGCCAGAGAGAAGTTTACAGAAGATATGAACAAGGCATCCGTTCCATACCAATCGATCTTTTGATGAAACTTTCTGATTACTATGATGTAAGCATAGATTACATTGTGGGAAAGACCAATACGAAAAAGCGATACCCGCAATGATTTAATGTCTCATCATTTCATTGACAAAACAAAAAACATATTTATGAAATCTCATATAGATGTGTTTTTTGCGATATGACTTATAATGATTGAAATTATCACTCTGAAAATCATCCTTTATTTGTTATGCCCAAAGGTCAATTTGGTTGTTAGAAGAAGAACCTTTCTTTGTATGCCGTGAATATGCTTTATCAATAGCAGCCGACAAAAATAGAATAGAACCATCTTCTTTATTCGTTCCGCTCATAATCCTCATTTTTGCGTCCATATATACTTGACGTTCTTCATCCTCTGATTTGCAGCCCTGCAAACTCTTTTCGAGTTGCTTAGCCTCTTGTTCCATACGGTCAGCCATTGCTGCAAGTTCGGGAAAATGTTCCTTCAAAAAGTTTTTTTCTTCTCCTGTCAGTTCTTTTCCTGCCATCATTTTTTCTTGCATTTTTGCCGCTTTAGCTGCTAAAGCCTTATTTTCTTCCACTTCCTCCGCATGAGGATCAGCCGCCATAAACAATATGTACGCATCATTGAGGCTTATCGTTTTCATCTCTGCTCTGTCATTCCATCTTTCCCGCTGTTCCTCTGAAATAGACGAAATTTCCACCATCTCGCCGGTATCCGGATTTTGGATCAATCCTGTTTTCTCTTGTTCATCGTTTCGTACTTTACGTGCAGCTTCTGCACGCTGTTTAATCGCATCAGCCTGTTTCCGTATATTAGCAATACTGCTAAAAGCATTTCCATTTATCACACTATTTATTGTCATACCACAACCTCCTCTTTATAATATATATCGTCAGCAAATAGAGAGATTTTAATAAAAAAGACAGACACACCCAATCCCCTACCTCGGTGTGCCTGCCTTTCTATTATCTGCTCTTTTTTTCTGTACTTGCGACCTTTCCTCTTGTTTCCCTGCCTGATCCTGCCGATTTCTCCTTTTTCTGATGTGCCTCAAATGCATCCGCACCATACGAAAAGGCTTTTTCTTTTGCCGGTTCCGATACATCCGGCAATTTTCCACATATATTTGCGTTCGGGAAAGCATCCATAAGCTGTTTTAATGCCGCCATCGCCTCCGGGCATTCCGTGAACTGAGGAAGATACTCTAACATATCAAGATCGATCCGGTTTCCCGAATAGAAATCCCACTCCACATCCTTATACTCCGGTGTCCCTTCGGTGTGTATCCGGATACCGATTGCCGGTATTGCACTGAGCCTGTCCGGATCAATCCTCTCATAAAGTCGTTTTGCCTGTTCTATTGTTTTGATGTTCTCATAAAAATCCCCATAGTTGTGAAATTCCCCACACTCAGATACCAGGAATGTTATGATCTTTTTTGGTTCTTTTTCTGTTGCCATTTTGTTGTACCCCCATTTC
>JAFVAA010000924.1 GCA_017476305.1 Lachnospiraceae bacterium | reverse complement strand
GCCATGTTTACGGTTCTGGAGTCTAAAGTGGCAGAAGTAAAAGCCAAGTTCACAGTCGCCAAGACGAAAGAAAATGTAGCCTTTTCATTTGGAACAAAAGCAGAGTAGGGAGGAAATCAGTAATGAAACAGTTAGAAAAAGAAATTGCAGAAACAAACAGAAAAAGTATGATGAAACGCTATCAGACGTATAGTGCTGCAGCATTAAAGCTGGCAGACAAAGCACAGAAAAATACAGAGAAGGGAGAGCAATAATAATGGAATATAAGGATTTTGTGGAACAGGTAAAAGAGAGGATACAGGATTTTTTACCGGAGAAATTTGCAGATGCATCGGTTACTGTTAATGAGGTAGTAAAAAATAATGACTGTGTGTTGGACGGTCTGACAATTCGGACGGAAGAAAGCAATATTTCTCCTACCGTGTATCTGAATCCGTATTTTGAGCAGGTACAGGATGGGGCTGAGATAGATGATGTGCTTGGGCAGATTGCAGCCACATATCAGGCACATTATATTGACCATGATATAAAAGAAAAGATGGATCTCGATATTCAGGTATCCAAGTTAAAGCTGATGAAAGCTAATCATACAAGCCAGAAGTACAGGTTGGAGGATAATATAGCTAAGCATTATCCACAACAAATAGCAACATTAAAGGAGCGAATCAGCGGAATGCAGACGGATATTCAGACCGCAAAAGAAAATCTTCCGGTGGATAAAGAGCAGTTTTCCATGAAGGTCGGGGATAAGCTCTATACGGATAAAAAAGAAGCCGGAACTGCCCTTGTGGAGATGTGTAAGGAAATGAAGTCTGTGAATGCACCTACGGTCATCGGAGAGTACGCAGGTTTTAAAATGGCGGTATCCTTTGATTCTTTTAACCACAAATTTGTGATGAATGTAAAAGGACAGCTCAGCCATAACTTGGAAATCGGTTCAGACCCGCTGGGAAATATTGCACGTATCAATCATGCTCTGGAATCCATGCCAAAACAGCTTGCAGAAGCACAAACCAAACTGGAAACGGTGGAGCGTCAGCTTGAAACAGACAAGGTAGAGGTTACAAAACCATTTGCACAGGAAGCGGAGCTTGCAGAAAAGTTAGACCGTCTGTCTGCTTTAAATGCTTTACTGAATATGGATGAAAAGGGCGATGATACTTTGTCAATGGATGAAGATGCACCGGAAGCACCAAAGGGCGAAAAAGAGGTTGCAGACCGTCCGGCGAAGAATATTCTCATGGCTGAGAAAGTAGCGAATGTGGGGCTGGATAAAGGCATCAGAAAGTATGCGGACGCACCTGCAGAAAGAGTATCCCTAAAGGCAAAGCTGGAAGCTATAAAAGTTAAGGTTGGTGGGGGAGATAAGGAGAAACCTGTACCACAAAAGGCAAAAGGTAAGGCAGAAAGTTTATAGTTCATGCAAAGGGCAGTCATTAGTGGCTGCCTTTTACTCATAGATAAGAAGATTGTGTTTTTTGACGTATATATGTATAATTATTTTGTATAAAGAGTAATAAATTTGAAGTCTTGTATAAACAAAATTTAAGGAAATTGTTTTTATGATGCATATGAAAATTTATTATAG
>JAFVAA010000923.1 GCA_017476305.1 Lachnospiraceae bacterium | reverse complement strand
GATGTTCTTCGGTGCTGTTTTCTGCCTGTGCCGTGTCCTCCTGCAGGGAGATGATATTTTTCACATAGTCTTCCGTAATGACAGGAGAATCCTTTGCGGCAGGTTCCAGTACCTCCGTCAGATGATTGAGCTGTGCGGCGAACTCCTCCGGGGAAATATCAGCAGGGATTTTTAGCGTTCCGTTTGCTGCTGCATCCCGTAAGAGCGTCACGGCATCCTGTAAAGAAAGGGTACCGTTTTCGAGCTGTGTCATCGTGTCTTCGGTAAGAGGGGTGTTTGACAGCATATTCATCAAATCCTCTGTAACCTTCCCAGGCAGCTCAGCAATCGTCGGTGGAACAGGAAATTCGGATGTATTCGCATCCAGAAGACCGATGCCGATCAGTTCCCTGCCAAATGCAGCGACAGACTCCGCAGGGCTGTTATCCGCGAGTGCATGGAGAAGGGAAGGGATGTCCTTCGAAAAATTCTGCAGCTGTTCTAAAAGCTCATAGTTTTCATTTCTATAATTGCTGAACTGCGTAACGGTTTCCTGATCCATCTTCATCATGAGGCGGTTCATGACGGCAAGTGTATTCATATCCTCTGTTTTGAAATCATAGGACTGCTGCATGAGATTCTGAATGGATGTGCGATTGATCGGAAGCATATTGTCCATCAGTGCCTTTACTGCAGCCTCATTGTGATCGGTCAGGGGAAGGCCGGCTTCGTCAAGAGCCTTCATGATCATGGCAAGCTCCGTATCGCTGTAGCCGACGGAAACATTTTCTAAATACAGGGTATTTCCGGCAATCTGTGTCAGCTTAAAGGAACCGGTCTGCCCGATGGAAAAGGACGAGCTGTCAGAAATCTGAGCCCGTATCGTCGTATTATCTTCTAATGTAATGGCAATTTCGTTATTTCTTAAATCAGTGATCTCTCCACGGATCGTATCTCCTACATGAAGTGCAGAGGGCGTTCTGGTGATTCCGTAGTCCGAACGGCTTCCAATGGTTCTTCCGGCTTGTCCGGCATTTGTCGCCTGACCGGAGGCAGTGCGCCTGTTCATCTCTGCATTCTGCCGTGCCTGCCCTCTGCCAGAGTTATTCGCATTTAAAGGGTTAATTCTCTGATCCATAAAAAACCTCGCTTTGTATTAATCATTCTTCTGATATCCCATTATATATTATATCGGAAAAAAAAGGAGAAAAAGCATTTTTTTCAAAAAATAAATACATTTTTTTCAAAAAAAACTTGACAATACATTTGACTAGTGTTATCTTACTAATTAGAAATTAGCACTCCACTCTGATGAGTGCTAACAAAAACTTTACCGGAAAAGAGTCGGAGAGGAGAAGGGATATGGAACTAGATGAGAGAAAGCTGAAAATCCTTCAGGCAATCATCCGGACCTATTTAGATACCGGTGAGCCTGTGGGTTCCAGAACGATTTCGAAATATAGTGAACTGAACTTAAGCTCTGCGACGATTCGGAATGAGATGGCTGATTTAGAGGAGATGGGCTATATTTTACAGCCGCATACCTCAGCAGGCCGGATTCCATCCGATAAGGGGTATCGTCTCTATGTAGATACGATGATGGAGGCGAAGGAGAGTGAAGTCAACAGCTTAAAGGAGGAACTGGAGGAGAAAGCAGGAAGAGTCGATGATGTACTAAAGCAGGTGGCAAAGTTTTTAGCCGCAAATACGAATTACGCGACTATGGTTTCCGGACCGAAATACCAGTCCAAGCGTGTAAAGTTCATCCAGATCACTTCCGTAGATGAGGAACATTTACTGGCTGTCATCGTGCTGGATAACAATTCCGTAAAGAATCAGATGATTCGTGTAGATGAGGCAGTGGAGGCAGAGGTACTGCTGAAACTGAACTTCATCTTAAATACGACGCTAAACGGACTCGATGTCGTAGAGATGAATCTGGCACTGATTCAGAGGATCAAAGAGCAGATGGAAACGCATACGCAGGTCATTGATTCGGTGTTAGAGGTGATAGGAAAGACGCTTTTGGAAAATGATGATCCGGAGATCTATACCAGCGGTACGACAAACATTCTGAAATATCCGGAGCTTGCAGACAAATCAAAGGCGGCAGAAATTATCAGTGCCTTTGAGGATAAAGAGACCTTTCACAGCTGGCTTGGACTTTCTGACCGGGAGATGGGGAACGATACGCACGATATCCAGGTATATATCGGAGATGAGAACAATGTGGCTTCCATGAGAGACTGCTCCATGGTGACGGCGACCTACCAGATCAGGGAGGGCGTTTATGGAAAGATAGGAATTGTCGGACCGAAGCGGATGGATTATGACAAAGTAGTAGGTACCTTAAATTCCCTGATGGGACAGTTAGATGACATATTTAAAGAAAAATAGCGAGGTGAAAAAAGGTGGCAGAGGAAACGGGTAAATTGGAAAAGGAGGCTCCTGAAAGGGAACCGGAGGAAAGCAAGGAGGAGACCGTGGATGGGGCTGTAGAAGAGGATGCAGCGAAGGAAGAGACTTCCGGAAAAGAACCATCCGAGGAAGAGGTTTCCCTGGATGCTGACGGAACGGAGGAAACTTCCGAAAAACCGCAGAAGCTTTTTGGAAAAAAGAAAGAGAAAAAGTCGGATAAGCTTCAGGAAAAGCTAAAGGAGTTAGAGGATCAGAGAATCCGGCAGTTAGCGGAGTTTGAGAATTTCAGGAAACGGTCGGAAAAGGAAAAGTCCCAGATGTTCGAGATTGGTGCGAAGACCGTTGTAGAGAAAATTCTCCCTGTGATGGATAACTTTGAAAGAGGCCTTTCGGCAATTCCGGAGGAGGAAAAGGAATCCTCTTTTGTACAGGGGATGGAGTTAGTGTATAAGCAGCTTCTCACTGCATTTGAAGAGCTTGGTGTGACGCCGATCGAGGCGGTCGGAAAGGAATTTGATCCGAATCTGCACAATGCTGTGATGATGGTGGATGATGACAGCCTGGAAAGCGGTGTGGTCGCTGAGGAGATGCAGAAGGGTTATATGTATAAAGAGAGTGTCGTCAGACATAGTATGGTAAAGGTAACGAATTAGTTTAAAGCGTAATGCTTTAAGCTGGTAAATTATTATAGATGAAATTCCTGTGCAGGAAAGCCTGCCCTGGAAAACCTCAAATTTGGGGCAAAGAGACTTTGTAAACAAAATCAATGAATAGAGAGAGAGGTAATCATTATGAGTAAGATTATTGGAATTGACTTAGGAACTACAAATTCATGTGTAGCCGTTATGGAAGGTGGAAAGCCTGTAGTAGTAGCAAATACGGAGGGCGCCAGAACGACACCATCCATCGTGGCATTTTCAAAAAACGGGGAGAGACTTGTCGGTGAGCCGGCAAAGCGTCAGGCTGTGACCAATGCAGAAAAGACGATTTCCTCTATTAAAAGGCATATGGGGACGGATTATCGTGCTGCCATTGATGATAAGAAATATTCCCCACAGGAAATTTCTGCGATGATTTTACAGAAGTTAAAGGCAGATGCAGAAAGCTATCTGGGAGAAAAGGTATCGGAGGCAGTCATTACGGTACCGGCTTACTTCAATGATGCACAGCGTCAGGCGACGAAGGATGCAGGAAAGATTGCCGGTTTAGAGGTAAAGCGTATCATAAACGAGCCGACAGCTGCCGCACTTGCCTATGGTCTGGATAATGAAAAAGAGCAGAAAATCATGGTCTATGATTTAGGTGGTGGTACGTTTGATGTGTCCATTATCGAGATTGGAGATGGTGTCATCGAGGTGCTTGCGACCTCCGGTGATAACAGACTGGGTGGTGACGATTTCGACCAGAAGATTACGGATTATATGATCGCAGAGTTCAAGAAGGCAGAGGGCGTGGATCTTTCTACGGATAAGATGGCACTGCAGAGATTAAAGGAAGCAGCAGAGAAGGCAAAGAAGGAGCT
>JAFVAA010000922.1 GCA_017476305.1 Lachnospiraceae bacterium | reverse complement strand
GGAGACTGTAAAGATCGGTATTACAGGTGCGGTGACACCAGATCTGGGTACATTTTCGGATTGGAAAGAGGACGTTAAAACGGAGGAAATATTAGATTCGGTAAGGGCAGAGGTTAAAAAATTAAAGAAAAGTGGAGCAGATATTGTTATTGTCTTATCACATAGTGGTATTGGCGATTATCACTACCCTACGGAGGAGAACGCTGCGAATGTCAGCTACAGAGTCGCATTGATAGATGGGGTGTATATGGTCTGTGCAGGGCATACACATGTGGATTTTCCAAGCAAAACCTCTAAAGCTGCAAATACCTTTGATTATCCGCAAACAGATGAGAACGGACTGGTGAATGGAACGATTCTGGTGCAGGAGGAAGACCATGCTGCATCACTTGGGATCTCGGATATTAAATTTGCTTTTAAGAATGGAAAGGCAATTGTGAAGAGTAAAAAAGGCAGGGTTTATCGCATACAGGATAGTGATGAGGAAGATACAGAGGTTCTTAAGATAAATAAATTCTATGATGAGCAGGCAAAAGAGATTTATGACCGTGCTCTTCTGGAGAGTGAAGAAACCAGAAATAATTACTTTGGGATGTTAGAGGATAATGCGCTTATTCAGATTACAAATGAGGCAAAGATTGCATATGGGAAAAAAATTGTAAAGGAAAAGAAGCAGGAGTATATGGGGTATCCGGTCATTTCTTCTACGGCATATGAATTAACCGGACAAAATGGAAGTGATGATTATATTAAAACATCAGGAAGCGTTACTTTACGGGATTTACTTAATGTACAGATGTGGGGGCAGAAGTACGCTAAGGTATATTATATGACGGGAGCGCAGCTTAGGGAATGTATCGAGTGGAGTGCTGCATCTGCCTTTGCCACGCAGCCATACGCAGGGAGCTCCGTTTGGCAGGATGAGGAGTATAATCAGTATGCAGATATCGGTTTTTCCCCGGTTCTATCACCGGAATGGGAGGATTGGACAGGCTTTACTGTTTTTGACGGAGTAGAATATACTATAGATGTGACGAAGCCGCCCAGATATGACAGGAGTGGTTTTCATATCATAAACGATTCACATCGTATCAAAAGTCTGACTTGCAATGGAGAAGCCGTGCAGGATGATGATATTTTTATATGGGTAGGATATATGACTACAAATACATGGCCACCTGTGAAGAAACAGATCGTGAAACAGGCAGTCCTGGGAAAGCAGGAGCCTGTCAGTGATATTGTCACTGCTTATATCAGTGAACAGTCGGAAAAAGGCAGTATAATTTTGGAATGTGATAATAACTGGCGTGTAGAATTTCCGGAGGCTGAGAACTATCTTTTGAAATCTTCTGCGGCTTCAAAAATAGTGGCAGTTGCAAAGGACTGGTATGTGGACTGTCTGAAAGAGCTTAACGGATATGCATATTATCAGGCTAGATTGTCTGCATCTTATGAGGATACTGCAGGTCCACTGTTAGTGCTTGCGCAGATAGACTCAGATGCGAGTGGTGATGAGGTTCGTATAGCTGTTCAGACATCGGATTCTTCCAATATTTCTTTCATAAAGTATGCAGAGGGATCTTTAGCGGCGGATGATAGTGCGTGGAATGATGCAAATAGTGTAGAGGGTGGTATATTAAAGGTGGATAAAAACGGTGTTTACTCTGTGATGGCAGTAGACACATGCGGAAACAGAACCGTTAAAATCATCACTATTACGAATATAGATAAAACATTGGCTACCACACCGGAAGTAAAGCAATGTAAAAATACATCTGCTAAGGTGGTAGGGACAGCGTCTCCAAAGGGGAAGGTATATGTCGAGGCAAAAAGCGGGATATATGAAACTGAAGCTGAGGATGATGGAAGCTTTTCATGTGCAGTTGTCCATTTGAAATCTGATGAGGTGATTCGGGTATGGCAGATTGATACACTGGGACGGATAAGTGAAAAAAAAGAAGTGACGGTGAAACGCTCAGGAGCAAATGCACCTGATGTTGATAAGATCAATAACAAAAAAAGCAGTATTACCGGAGTGCTTGAAGACTCCGTTTACTGTAAGGTCGTGGCGATACGGGGAAGCAGTGTTTACATTCCGAAGGGCCAGAAGGAGGCATATAAAGAGACAAAGATTTATAAGAACAACGAAGAAAAAAACATAGTGGAAACAGAGTTTGAGCTGGATCATTTTACGAAAAGATTCCGTTTGGCTGTACCGAAGCTTTATTCTAATCAGAAGATAAAGGTATATTCTTATGATTGGCTCTGCAGATCAAGTACATTGACAAATATTATCGTGGAGGATGTTGCGCCAAATCAGCCAAGATTGTCAAAGGTGATTGCACAGGAGGGATGTGTATATGGATATATACCAAATCCTCAAAAGGATATCTCCTATTTGGTAACAGCTAAATGTGATGGAGAAGAGTATGAAGGGAAAACAGATGAAAATGGATTTTTTGCAATTTCTATGGGAGTCCTGGATGTTAAAAAGAGTGTAAAGGTAATGGCGAGTGATACGGGGAAAAACGGTGAAACGAGAGAAAGTCTTTCTGCTTCAACCCAGACAATTGATTTTAATGACTTGGAGGATGTTGATTTTTCCAATGGTTATATTGAACCGCTTACGAATAAGACCACTGTGGTGACGGGATATGTAAATAAGCTTCCTGCAAATGGGTTGTATTTGGTTTATGGAGGTGTCAGGCATCTTCTTTCAGTGGATGAAAATGGAGATTTCAGATACGTGTTGACAAGGACCAGAAAAGCCGGATCAAGGGTAGGGCTTCTTTCCAGAAACATCGACGGATCATGGCAGACCTTTCGG
>JAFVAA010000921.1 GCA_017476305.1 Lachnospiraceae bacterium | reverse complement strand
GGAATCTTGACCACCATGTTCTTATGGAGCTTCGCGATCTCACGTCCCTCTGCGATCATGCCCTCGGCATCTACCGTAGTCGCTTTCACTTCCCCGCTGATCGGTCCGTCTACGATAGAAGCGATCTCCTTTAAGATCTCCTCCTGGCTCTTTCCGCCTTCCTTTGCGATCAGGGAAGGATTCGTCGTAACACCACAAATCACTCCCATATCATTTGCTTTCTTAATGTCCTCGATCTTTCCAGTGTCAACAAAAAACTTCATACCTCTTTCCTCCTAATTTTCATTTTTTTTCAGTTACGCTCCCATAAAGTCTCAATCTTCCATGCTAAAACAGCCATTCTCTCAAACATCGCTGCTTAAGCACTATGTATTAGTATTACCGTTCCAGCAGAAGCCCCTGCCGGAACAGCATCACTAAGCCACTTCTGAATAACTCTAAGTATACAACGTTTCCCAGGATCCAGTCAACCCCGCTAACGGAACCAAAACTGTTTAAAATCATTTTTATATACCCGGTACGGTCTGTCTGACATCATAAAATCCTTTAAGACCCTGCCCGTCGTATCCGACTCTGTAAAGAAATTTCCATCACTGCAGCAGTAAATATACTGGTCGCCATTGCTAATATAATTTCCATCCTTTTTGGTCTGTGCTACTTTATACTTTTTCTTCAGATCATAGGTGCCCGCCACCTCGTCTACCACGTAGGTCAGATAATAAGAGTTTCCGTCTCCCTTTTCCGTATCTCCTGCTTTTGCCGCGAACATCCTCAGCGTATACTGTCCTTCTGCTCCTTTTTTCTTATAAGAGATCATCTCCGGGCCAAAGAACGAAGGAAACGGATCCTGTTTTACCGGCTTTTTCAAAATATTCCGAGGTTCCTCCGTAGCCTCGGCAGCAGCCGATTCATCCTCCAGCTTCTTCAAGACCTTCTTTCGCAGTTTTTTATCATATCCTTTATACAGCTTTTTATCTGCAATAATATAATTCAGCTTCGGAACCAGACTGCCGATGCCGCTTACCTTGATAATGCTGGAAAGCTTTTTCGAACTGATGAGCAAAGCATTCGAACCCACAAGCTGTATGGAATCGATCCCGATCCAGTCCACATTTTTCTTATGCGCCTTTTTTCTGGCTTTTTCATAAACACTCTTTAGAACGGTATCCATGTCAACCATCTCGTCTATGGCACTATTCTCCAAAGTCACCTGAATCACCTTGCTCTTTGGTGCAGCCTTTTTCTTTTTTGCCGTAGCTATGACATAGAGGCTGCCGCTGCCATCATAGATAAAATCACCGGACTGCGTATATCCCTTTAGTTTATGCGTCTTTACCACCTTCCCCAGGAAATCCACCTGTACGATCAGGCTTTTCCCCGCGGTATAGGTCAGCGTATCATAAATCTGTTCCATATTTCTTCCCGTGTTATCCTCCAGAGGGATCTCCCCGCGGAGCACACCGGAATTATCATAGAAAAGAATGGCATTCCTTTTCCCGAATACGGTAAACAGTCCATTGGAAATCGTCTTTTTACTCGTTCCCTTTTTGGTAGAAAGCCGATTCTCTGCACCACTTTTGCTCTTCGGAACATCCACGGAAAAGATTCTCGTTTCCGAAAGCTGGTCATCGGAATTATACAGATTCATCACGATATAATTTTTCTCCCCTGCGACCAGACCGGTAATCTGGTACTCATGCTCCTTCGTCACGGAAGGACCGCCGGTATATGCAGTTCTCGTAAAATCACCGATGCCGTCGTC
Organism: Lachnospiraceae bacterium; assembly: GCA_017476305.1. Taxonomy (GTDB): domain Bacteria; phylum Bacillota; class Clostridia; order Lachnospirales; family Lachnospiraceae; genus Butyribacter. The sequence goes on along the minus strand of JAFVAA010000921.1, from coordinate 3,383 downwards.
CTTTACGGAAATCGTATAGCGCAGATAACAGTTTCCCGATGTACGAAAATAAACATACATAGAATTTCGGTTCGTCCCATACGGATCATATGCCCACAGAGGATCCTTCGGAGTACAGTTCCTGTTTCGTTTGATCGCTGCCAGAGTCTCCGTCACTTCATCTGACTTTTTTGTAGTATAGATTTCCGAAACAGAGGAAAATTTCGTCATTTCAACGTTTTTCCGGTCTCCCGAAAGATAGAGCGGAATGATATCTACCTCCTTCACTTTATCAATCGCCTTTCGCTTCTGATCTTCGATAAGATCCCGCTCCTCCTTTAGCTTCTCCTCTGCCTTTGCCTCCAGCTTTTTGGAAATATCGTTCATTTTCCACAGGAAAACTCCCGTTCCAGCCAGAAGTACCACTAGTGTAATAATAATAACTCTTATCTTTCCTTTCATTTTCAAATCCCTTCCTATGTTTCCTTTCCTGCATCCGTTCCCATCCTGACCGGAACAGAATATATCTGTCACAAAGCACGAAAGCTGTATTGGCACGAAAAAAATCAAGTCATCAGATATCTGTTCAGGGTATCATGAATATCCGGAAAATCCCGCTTCATACGCACAGGCTTCATATCCGGATACAAAAAACAGTGCCCGCTTTCCCCCGTAGTACAGAGTTCACCGGTTCTCTCAGAGTAAATTTCATAGGAGACCTCCATCTTCAACCCCCTGTAACCGGAAAGTCTGGTCTCCACACGAAAGGTATCCCCATATCTGAGCGGCTTTACATACTCACAATTCACGAACAATACCGGAATAATGATCCCACGTTCCTCAATCGCCGCATAGTTCAAACCTGCCTTTTCCATCATGAAGAGCCTTGCTTCTTCAAAATACCGGATGTAATTCGAATGATGCACGATTCCCATGCGATCCGTTTCATAATAGTTCACATCTCTTATATAACAAATCGTCTCTTTCTGCATAATGTCCTCCGCGAGGAGCCGTCATTTGTGACTGCTCCTGATGAATCTACTTTTCTGAAAAATCCCCATTCCTCTTTTCATTGTACCACAAAGCTCACCAATATGCAAAAATATCTTTATACTATTTATACTATTTTTTCACAAAATGGCATTGACACCATATAATTTATATGATAGATTACAAGTGTTAAAGTTTTTGTACAGGAGGAACGTGCAGACGGATCTCCTGATACAGATTCAAACACAAATATTTCATTTTTTAGGAGGCAGTACAATGAAAGGTACAGTAAAATGGTTTAATGCAAAAAAAGGATTTGGTTTTATCTCCGATGAAACAGGAAAAGATGTATTCGTACACTTCTCTGCACTTCAGATGGACGGCTTCAAGGTTCTTGATGAGGGTGATGAGGTAGAGTTCGATGTAGTAAACGGAGAAAAAGGTCCGCAGGCATCAAACGTGGTAAAAGTAGGCTAAGCACAATGTTATGATTTATGCATGGATCATTAATTTTTATAGATAAGTGTTTTATTTAGTGAACGACAAGCCATTTCGTTCATGCGTAAAAATTTTTCAGTTATTTTAAAAGTTAAGATTGTAGTAGGTTATAACGAACTTCGTTGATACGAAAGTTGAAAAGAGCTGTGTATGGCACACAGCTCTTTTTTGATACGGTAATGTTTTTGATACACAGCGTACCAAAGGTGCTTTGCATCCCTACGGTACGTTACGCACCGGAGGTGCGCTGCTGTCAGTTTCCACTACATTCTGTTATACAGCTCCGCATACTTCCCTGCGGAATTGTTCCAGGAAAAATCTACCGCCATTCCTCTGTCGATCATCTTATTCCACTCGCGTTTCCTGTTATAGTACACGTCCTTCGCATAGCGGATCGTATTCAGCATCTCATGCGCATTATAGTTGCAGAAAGAAAATCCGGTTCCCTTGCTCTCGTATTCATTGTACGGCTCTACCGTGTCACGAAGCCCGCCTGTCTCACGCACAATCGGAATCGTACCATAGCGCAGGCTCATCAGCTGTGACAATCCGCACGGTTCGAAGAGCGACGGCATCAAAAATGCATCACAGCCCGCATAGATCTTATGCGAACGCTCATTGGAATAAAAGATATTCGCGGATACTCTCTCATGGTACTTCCACTCAAAATGACGGAACAGATTCTCATAACGTTCTTCTCCGGTTCCTAGTACCACTAACTGTGTATCCTCCGCACAGATCTCCTCGATCACGCGGTCGATCAGGTCGAACCCCTTCTGATCGGTCAGACGGGATACGATTCCGATCATGAACTTTCTCTCATCCTCCTCTAAACCAAGCTCCTTCTGGAGACCTCGTTTATTTTTCACCTTTTCCTTCCGGAAGGTCTTCGCATTATAATTTTTAAAGATCAAAGGATCGGTCTCCGGATTATACTCATCATAGTCCAGACCATTCACAATTCCCACGAGACAGTTGCTTCTCGCACGCATCAGACCGTCCAGATGCTCTCCGTAAAACGGCATTTTGATCTCCTCCGCATAGGAATCACTGACCGTCGTAATCATATCCGCATAAACGATCCCGCCCTTTAAGTAGTTCGCATCCCCATATGCCTCTAACTTATCCGAGGTAAAGAAATAATCCTTTAATCCGGTGATATCCTTCACCTTTTTCAAATCCCAGATACCCTGAAATTTCAGGTTATGTATCGTCATAATCGTCTTAATATTATGGAAAAACGGATTTTCGCTAAACATATCCTTTAGATAGATCGGAATCAGACCGGTCTGCCAGTCATGGCAATGGATAATATCCGGGCGGAAATCAATACTCGGCAGAGAAGACAGGGAAGCTTTACAGAAAAAAGCAAACTTCTCTATATCTTCATGAATATTTCCGTATGGATGAAACCCTGCGAAATAAAACTCATTATCAATGAAGTAGAATTTCACTCCCTCGTACTCCATCTGCATGACACCTACATATTGTTTCCGCCATGCCAGATCAATATAGAAATGAGTGACATACTCCATCTTCTGCTTCCACTCCTCCGGAATGCAGGCATATTTCGGAATCATGACACGAACATCAAATTCCTTTTTATTAAAATATTTTGGTAAAGATCCTACTACATCAGCAAGTCCTCCCGTCTTAATGAACGGAACGCACTCTGACGCTACAAACAACACATTTTTCATAGTAACAAATATCCTCCTTCACTCGCTTTTATGCTACAGAACAGATCTCATGCGAACTGCAGCACCTTTATAAACCCTACTTAAAATTATACTAAAAAATGTCACGAATGAAAAGAGTTTTTCGCATTTTCTACACTGTTTTTCGCATTTTATATTCCAATCGGATCTTATCGGCTATCAAGCGACAAATTCAGAGTTCGTCGGCTTCCCCTTTCC
>JAFVAA010000920.1 GCA_017476305.1 Lachnospiraceae bacterium | reverse complement strand
TGTCGGTGTCATCATCGGTGCTGCTTTTGGGGACATTATCACAGCATTCACCGACGACTTTATCAATCCGATCATCGGCTGTCTGGGCGGTGCGGAATTCCACGGAACCATCCCTCTGATTGGCGGACAGGCCATTAACTACGGACATTTCATTTCTGCCATCATCAACTTTATCATCATGGCATTTGCCATCTTCCTAATGGTCAAAGCTGTAAATACTCTGACAAGTTTAGGAAAGAAAAAACTCTCCGGACCAGAGGAAGCACCGGCTCCTACCACAAAGCTCTGCCCTCACTGCCTCTCCGAAATTCCTATCAAGGCAACCAAGTGTGCATTTTGTGCAAGCCTATTAGAGGACGAAGCTGCGGACGAATAAAGCAGAGCCTGTTACAGAAAACATGTCTTGCTCATGAAATTTTCTTCACGGGACATTTACCAATAAGTGCCATGATACAAAGCCATCAGCGATCTGTACATACTGAATTTCATGCAGCAGCTTTGTATCATGGCACTTTTTCCATGCCGTTATCATGCCATTTCGTCCGGTTCGTTCCAAAGAGCCGGAATCCTTTCTCTATTTCCACTCATACGGTGTTTCCTGATACACATAATAATTGATCCAGTTCGAATAGATCGCATTACAGGCTCCACGCCAGCGAAGCAAAGGCCTCTTCTTAGGATCATCATCCGGATAATAATTATACGGGAGCTCTATCGGAAGTTTTTTCTTCAAATCCCTCTTATACTCCTTATCCAGTGTCAAACGGTCATACTCCAGATGCCCAAGCACAAAAATCTGTTTCCCGTCTTTCGAAATCAGAATACACTCTCCTAACTCCTCCGAATCTGCCAAAACAAGGAGATCATCACAGCTTACGATCTCCTCATGGGACACGGACGTATACCTGGAATGCGGCGCAAAAAACACGTCATCAAACCCCCTGAGAAGTGGTTCCTTTCTATGATGGACAAAAAATTCATAAATCCCAAACACCTTTTTTTCTAAAAGCTCCTTATGTATCCCATAGTGATAGTAAAGACCTGCCTGCGCTCCCCAGCAGATATGAAACGTACTTGTCACATTGGTCTTTGACCAGTCCATAATTCTTTTTAACTCTTCCCAATACTGCACCTCTTCAAACTCCATCTGCTCCACAGGTGCCCCCGTGATGATCAGACCGTCAAACTTCTGTTTTTTTACATCATCGAAGGTCTTATAAAACTCATTCAAATGACTTTCCGGTGTATTTTTTCCTATATAGGAAGCGGTCGTTAAAAAAGTTATCACCAGCTGCAGGGGGGAATTCGAAAGACTTCTCAGGAGCTGCACTTCTGTATCCTCCTTTAAAGGCATCAGATTCAGCACTGCAATCTTCAGAGGTCTGATATCCTGCGTGACCGCACGGATTTCATCCATCATAAAGATATTTTCCTTTTCCATCACTTTCTTTGCCGGCAGATTATTTTTTACTTTAATTGGCATCTTCTTCCCTCCATTCTATTTGAAACTCCTTCAAAAAATCCTCTTCTGTCAGAATAGGAACCCCAAGCTCCTTTGCCTTTTTATTTTTTGAAGAACCACTCATACTGTCATTATTGATCAAATACGCTGTTTTTTTCGATACAGAACCCGCCACCTTCCCGCCTCTTTTTTCAATCAGCTCCTTTAGTATATTTCGATTCTCAAAACGTGTTAAAGAACCCGTAATTACAAAGGTCATTCCTTCCATATCAAAGAGCTTTCTCTCACTGTTTTCCTTTCGGATATTGAGAACCGAGAGCAGATCCTCTATCATCTCCCGATGCTCTGTCTTCCGAAAATACCGCTCCAGTTCATTTGCAAGCACATCCCCGATTCCTTCAATCTTCACGAACTCCTCCGCAGTTGCCTGTGATATTTTTTCAAAATCATCAGAAAACGCCCGGCAGATCAGCTTCGCATTCGCCGGACCAATTCCCGGAATTCCAAGACTGTATAAAAATCTGGACAATGTAGTCTCCTTTACAGCCTCTATGCTTTTCATCAGACGCTCATAGGATTTTTCACCAAACCCATCCATCCCTATGATTTCATCCTTATGCCTTTCCAGACGGAACAGATCCCCTAACCGGTGCAAAAAACCTCTTGCGATAAACTTTTCTATCGTCGCTTCGCTCATTCCCTCGATATTGATCGCATCTCTGCTGACAAACAGGGAAATGGATTTTATCTTTTTCGCAAGACAGTCCGGATTTTCACAAACGAGGACCTCGACGTCATTCACCTTTCTGACAGAAACAGCCCTTCCACAGACCGGACACTCACGGATCCACTCTAATGATGCAGATTTCGTCAGATTTTCTGCAATCTGCGGAATGATCATATTCGCTTTATAGACCTGAATGGTATCTCCAATCCCCAGCTTTAGCTGTTTAACAATACTTAAATTATGAACACTTGCACGGCTTACCGTCGTTCCTTCCAATTCCACAGGATCAAAAACTGCAACCGGATTGATCAGGCCCGTTCTGGATGCGCTCCACTCGATTTTTCGGAGCACCGTTTCCGCAATCTCATCTGCCCATTTAAATGCAATTGCATTTCTCGGAAATTTTGCTGTATTTCCAAGCGACTCTCCGTAGGAAATATCATCTAATAAAAGGACCAATCCATCAGAAGGAAAATCATTCGTTTCTATTTTCTCTGAAAACCATCCGACCGTTTCCGCAAGATTCCCTGCATTTACCCGTTTATACTCTACTATTTCAAAACCCTGCTCCTTCAAAAATAAGAACTTATTTTCCTGCGAATTTTCAAAATCCACACTTCCTGCAGATACTAAAGAAAAAGCAAAAAAATTCACATTCCGCTTAGCCGTAATTTCATTATTCAGCTGTCTGACCGAGCCACTGCAAAGGTTTCTGGGATTTTTATACTGCTCCTCGAAAGGAAGCCCAGCATTGATCCTGTGAAACTCCGAATACGGAATCACCGCTTCCCCCCGCAGTATCACCGTTTCCTTGCATGGAATAAAAAGCGGAAGATTTTTAAAAACCCTTGCATTATTCGTAATCACTTCGCCAATCTGTCCGTTTCCTCTGGTGACTGCCTTTACGAACGCTCCATTTTCATAGGTCAGAACCACCGTAAGCCCGTCCATTTTCCATGAAAGCAGTCCCTCTTTATCTCCCAGCCATGCAGCCAGTGCTTCCACATCCTTT
>JAFVAA010000919.1 GCA_017476305.1 Lachnospiraceae bacterium | reverse complement strand
GGTCAAGCTCCCAGTCTACATTTCTGGAGTTGCAGATGATGCCTCCCAGGCGCACACCGCCGGTTCTCGCATATCTCTGAATTCCCTTGGAAATATTATTGGCTGCATATAAAGCCATCATCTCACCGCTTGCCACTATGTAAATTTCCTTTGCCTTTCCTTCACGAATCGGCATGGCAAAACCACCGCAGACCACGTCACCCAGGACATCATAAAATACATAATCCAGATCATCCGTATAAGCACCCAAATTCTCTAACATATTAATAGAAGTAATGATTCCGCGTCCTGCACAACCGACACCAGGCTCCGGTCCACCGGATTCCACACATCTGGTACCGCCATACCCTTCTTTCATGATACGGTCCAGCTCGATATCCTCGCCTTCCTCACGAATGGTATCAAGTACCGTTTTCTGTGCCAGTCCTCCCAAAAGAAGTCTGGTAGAATCCGCTTTCGGATCACAGCCTACTACCATGACCTTTTTCCCATGCTCTACTAAACCTGCTGTAAGATTCTGTGTGGTCGTTGACTTTCCAATACCACCCTTTCCATATATTGCAATCTGTCTTAATTCACTCATCGTATCTCTCATCCTTTCTGATATCTATTTTTATATTCATATATGATTCCACATGCAATGCTTCATTAAATGACATTGATACCACATGTGGAAATAGTAAACAACCTCTGCACCTGTATATATTTGACAAGCTGCGTGATGGATTCTTCAATCACACCCGGAATCTCATATGCTTCCATTCCCAGGCTTTCTGCCATTCTCGCAGCACCTGCCCCGATCCTTGAGACTAAAAGATATTTACAATCCCGAAATTCGAGCAGATTTTCTTTCAGTCTTTCCTCACTGTGGTTTCCACCTTCACAGACCGGCGAGACGACCCTCTGCTCCACGAGCCTGATATCCTCACTTCCGGTCACCTCATAAATGAAAAATGTACTCGCCCTCCCAAAGTGGGAATTGACCACAATTCCATCACTGGAGGCCACTGCCACCAAAAAGCTTTCCTCATCCATGTGAAAATGTCTCCTTTACCTGTAATCTCCTCTGATAAATCTGATCCCCGAATTCTGACTTTCCGGGAACCCCCACCGCATCTGCCCTGCAATGTTGACAATGCCTGAATACATCGATATACTTTGATGCCCTGGTCCTTGCCGCATCAATCTCCAGACAGACAGGAGCCTTAACATCCTTTAGCTCATGCTGTGGAATCAAAGGAATAATATTATAAATACTAGCCCCCGCTTCCTTTACCGTCTTTGCGATTTCCTCAATATGCTCTCCATTGATTTCCGGAACCAATACTGTATTTACCTTGACCGTAATCCCCGCTGCCGCTACCTTTCTGATTCCTTCGAGCTGATTGTGAATCAAAATTTCTGCTCCGCGAACACCTTCGATTTTTTCCCCGTGGTAAATGATATACGCATTCAGCTTTTCCTCTATTTCCGGATCGACTGCATTTACCGTGACAGTCAGGGAATCAATTCCTACCTCGATCACTTCCTCAGCTCTTTCATTCAGAAGCAATCCGTTCGTACTCATACACTTGATCAGATCCGGAAATTTTTCCTTCACGATCCGGAAGGTCTCTAGCGCATTATCCGATGCCAGTGTATCTCCGGGACCGGCAATTCCTGCCACCCGGATATCCGGACAGATTTCTAAGGCTTTTCTTAAAATATCTTCGCATTCCTCCGGCTTTAATACCTTCGAAGTCACTCCCGGCCGTTCCTCTACATCATTGATCGTTCGGTCACAAAACCTGCATGCGATATTGCAGCCCGGACTTACCGGCAAATGGATTCTTCCTGCATTATTTTTATGTCCCCCGAAGCAGGGATGGGAATTCTGCAAATCTTTGTATGTATTACTCAAGTTGTGACACCTTCTTTCCTGTTTTGCTGTTCTCTGCTTTTTTCTCCAGCTTTTTTTTTAATTTTTCAACCTGATTTTTTCATTTTTATCAATCTGTATCACCTTGCCATCCTGAATGATCAAGGTTACACTTCCGTATTTTATTTCCTTTACCAGTTTTTTTATTTTTTCAATGTAAGCTTCCTCTTTTTTTGACAGGCTGTCTGCCAAAGTCTGGTCTTGTGCAGCATTCAAAAAAACACCTCCCTACTTTATATTTCCATTAAGAACAAAGTGGGCAAGCCCACTTCAACTCCCCATCCCCTCACTCATGAGGGGCTTGCATCACTTTGTGTGCCAGCTGCATGTTGCGTAGCAACTAATATCATTATGAGCTGTGCACATACTATTTTTCCTTTATAGGAAACGAAGTTTCCTATAAAGGAAAAAGCAGCTACCACATTTTGTAGTAACTGCTCTATCTTAAGGAAGACAGTTATTTTCAAAACGGGCATGGAGAATAAACCATATTGTGACATACAGTTTCACAAAAACAGATATTCATAAAGCACATCGAAATGTTGCTTCTGTCTCTCATAGGCTATTTTCCTCTCTCGGTCACTCTTCAACATCTGTCATGTTTCCAGGCAGCTTTGAATAGTAATCTCTCTTGATAATTATTCTCTCCTAACGGATTGAGTATATATTACCATACCTTTCCTGTTTTGAAAATTTGATTAAATTTATCATCCGTGATAAGCGCAGATTATCACTACAGAACACACTTAAAATGCATGAATTGCAGTGATTTTCCTTTTTTCTCACAAATTCCCCAACCCTCTTTTTTCGTCTCCTCCTAAAATTTTAATATCATGTCGTACCAGACCGCCCCACCATGAACCGACTCGGAAATCCCTCTGTTTTCAAACCCGACGCTTCCATAGAAATGAATCAAATGCTCTTTACATGTCAGAATCACGCCCCGTCTGTTTTCCTTTCTTGCTTCTTCTACGAAATATTCTAAAAGTCTGCGTGCAAACCCTCTTCTTCGAAACTCCTCTCTCACATCCAGTCCAAACACTGACTGCCATGCTCCTGTCTCTGCATGAAGGGAGGCATCCTCGTATAAATCATCCGAAATCGTAGTCTGGTCTGTCACCATTCCATTGATAAACCCCGCTAACCTTCCCCCCGACTCCAATACCAAAAAATGCGTCCCGTAAACCGAAAAACGCTCCGCAAACTGCGCCAGAGTCGCCGCCTCACTTTCTGGAAAGCATGCAAGCTCAATCGCTGCAATCTCCTCCAAATCCTCTTTTTCCGCTCTGCGAATCCGAAACCCTTCCATATACCTTTTCCTCCATCTCACATCTGTAAACCATTCCTGTAACCTTATTGAAATCACATTGCTTCATCTAGTTCATACACCCTGCTCCCATACTGAAGCACCAGATCATCATGTGTCGCTACCACCACAGTAGCCCCTTTTTCTCTGCGCTCCAGCATACATTCCATCACCGTTTTCGTCATTTCCTTATCCAGTCCCCCGGAAGGCTCGTCTAACAGATAGAGCTCCGGCTCACGAAGAAGCAGCCTCGCGATGGACGCTCTGCGAAGCTCTCCACCGGATAATTCATACGGATACCGGTCTGCCAAATCTCCTATCCGGAACCGCTTTAAAAGCTCCAAAGCCTCCTCCTTTTTTTTCTTTCTCTCAAAAAGCAGAAAAGGAAGCAGGACATTTTCTAAAATCGTAAACTCCGAAAGCAACACATTTGTCTGCGGCAAATAACCAATTCTTTCCGAATGAAGGCTTGCAATCTCCTCCTCGTCAAACTCCGAAAGATTCTTCTCATGAAAGAAAACGCTTCCTCCATCCGGTTTTAGATACCCTCCAAGCAGTGCCAAAAGTGTACTTTTTCCACTTCCGGATCTCCCGGACAGCATGAAGAAGCTCTGCTCCTCCACGGAAAAACTCATATCCTTCACTACCTCCAGAACCCGCTTTCCCCGTCTGTAGCTTTTCGTCACATGTTCCATTTGTGCGGTCATCCTCATTCCTCCTCCCGCAGTACGGTATATGCATCCTGCCTGTTTACCCGCCGCATCGGAGCAATCGAAGAAACCATCCCCGACAGCAGGGAAACCAAAAAACCAATCAGCAAAAGAAGCAGGATTTCGAAAAAATCAGGTGTCAGATAGGCAATTCCCAAAAGCCTTGTCAAATATCTTCCAAAAGGAAATACCGTCAGTGCAGACAAAAGAACACCTGCGAAAAATCCGGCAATTGTTATGAAAAACATCTGCTTGTTCAGCATAGCCCGCAGCTTATTTTTCGATACACCGAGTAAATGAAATAAAGCATATTCCTTTTTTCTTCCATTCGAAGAGATAAAATAAATCACACACAGGATGATTTCTGCCACAACCCAGACGGAAATCAAAAGAATTTTGATCCCCGAAATCAGATAATCTGTATTGTCCGAAAAGGACTTTAAAAGATTTTCGGGATAAATAATATCTGTTTTTTCTCCCTTCCTGTGAGAAATCTCCCGGACCACCTCTTTTTCATCCACTCCCTTTTCTACGTTGATAAAAATAGAAGAAAGTACGTTTTCCTCCTTTTGGGAATTTAAAAAGCTAAGTCCTTTCTTTTCTGCATTTTTTATCAATTCCGGTACGGTATCCATCGAAAAATATACGGAGGTATCCAGACTGGTTCCCGTCTCTGCCAGGGTGGAAACCACCTCATACGTTTTCCCGAAAATCCTTACCGTATGATCCTTTTCTAAAATGATTTCACTTCCCACCACTGCTTTTCCTGCACTGATTTTACTCCGATCCTCTGTTTTTATCCACGGTTTTATGATAAAATCCGTCTCCGGAGAAAATCCTACAATCTGAACCTGACTGGTGCAGCAGTCCGCAGAAAGACTGGTCAGATAAAACTGCTCCGTAATACTTTCGATACCACGAATCCCCTTTAATTCCTCTAATACATCTCCATTAAAGTAGAAATATTCTCTGGAGCCCTCCATCAGGATTCCCTTTGCCTGCTTTTCACAATCCGAAGGAACCACCATAATATCAGCCCCCAGACGTTTCTCCATTCCCTTTAATCCATTCTGCAGCATCAAAAGGAAAAAAGAACCACCGATCATGACGAAGGCAAGTACCATAATTACGATTGCCAAAAGCATACTGCTGTATTTCTTTCTAAGCATGCTCTGTACCCAAAACGGCTGCTTCACGAAATATCACTCCCTGCATTTCTTTTCAATATCAACAGAATCTGAATAGCGGCTGCTGCCACCGTAAGAATCCCTAACACCAGTAAAAGCGGACGTGTTGCTATACGGCACGTCATCATATTGCTTCCGCACACACCAATCCACCCGAGAGGAGCTGCTATAATCAGAGCACCTATGCCAGCCAGTGAAATACTAATCCCAAGCCGCACTCTCTCATCCGGAAAGATGGAAACCGCTCCTAGTAAAATCAAAAGGATACCCAGTCCGATTTCTACCTTTTTCGTATAAGTACATGCCATGACCTCTGCACAGACTGGAAAAATAACAGTCGGTGCCAAAATCACCAAAATTCCCAATAAAATAAAAACAACCGGTATCACCACTTTCCCTTTCATATCCATCCCTCCTGATTCCACATTTTCTTTTTCCTGACAGTTCCCCGGCTAAATCATATATTCCGGCTGCGGCTGCGCATTTGCCAGATCAAATTTTTCCAAAAGCTTTCTGCGAAGGCTTAAAAATTCCACCCCACCACGATTTCTCGGATATGGAATTTTCACATCAATGATTTCATTGATTTTTCCGGGACGCGGTGTCATGATAACGATCCGGTCCGACATATAGACAGCCTCATCCACATCATGCGTGACTAAAAGCATCGTAAGATTCTTTTCCTTCCTGATTTCCAAAAGCTTATCCTGAATATCTGCTCTCGTAAAGGAATCCAATGCCCCCATCGGCTCATCTAACACCAGAAGCTCCGGCTCATTGATCAGGGCTCTCGCAATCGCTACTCTCTGTGCCATCCCTCCACTGAGCTGATGCGGATACGATTTTTCAAAGCCCTTTAGCCCCACGAGGTCAATGTACTTTTGAATGTTCTGCCTGTTTTCCTTAAAAACGTGTCTTGCTTTCAGCCCGGCAGCCACATTTTTTTCTACCGTAAGCCACTGAAAAAGATTGTGCTGCTGAAAAATATATCCTCTTTTATAGTGTGGAGAAGCTACCTCCTCCCCCTGAAAGAGAATCCTTCCCTCATTTGCCTTATCCAGTCCTGTAATCAGACGTAAAAGCGTCGTTTTTCCACAGCCGGAGGTTCCGATGATGGAAACAAATTCTCCCTCCTTTAATTCCAGATTGATGTCTCTTAGCACCTCTACACTTCTCTCATCCTCTGTATACTGACGATTTACATGCTCTATTTTTAAAATCATTTCACAATCCCCCTCTGCCATCTTAAAACATATTTTTCGATACGCCCCACTAGCTTCAGGATGATACTAAATAAAACTGCCATAATTAAAATCGCTGCAAATACCTTATAGTAAGAGCTCCACACCTTGGCGAGATTGATATAGTACCCCAGTCCTCCCGGCTGTCCTAGCATCTCTGCCATAACTAAGGTTGTAAAAGCATTGGCATTCGCCGTGGAAATACCGGTAAAAATCTGAGGCATGGCATTTGGTATTGCCTCATGAAACAGCAGGTAGGCAGTATTTCCACCCAATATCTTCGCTGCTTCATACTGTGCCCTTGGTGTACTCTGAATCCCCATCGCCGTCAGAGATGCAATCGGGAACCACGCACAGATTACGATCAGAAAGACCGCCGCTGTGAAAGGCGTCGGGAAAAGCGTAAGCGCAAACGGCATCCACGCTACTGCCGGTATCACCCCGGCAATATTTAACACCGGAGAAATCCAATAATACGCCTTTTCAAACCATCCGATTAAAATTCCCGTCCCAATGCCAAACAGGACACCAAAGGAAAATCCAAAAATATAAAGCCTCAGGGAATATAAGGTATTCGTGAGAATAAAATCTCCCTCTTCTAAAAAAGGAGCCAGGATTTCTGCAGGTCCCGGAAAAAAAGGCTGTGGTAAAATCTTCATTTTCGTTCCCGTGATATCGAGTACCGCGATTAAAATTCCCATCGCAAACCGGAATTTTGCCCGGTCTATGTATTTCTTCCTTTTTTCCTCATCGCGGAATGCCAGAGCCCCTGACACGGTAAAACCAATCACTAAAATAACTAAGACGATTCGCAGTAATGTCCCTGCATCCATTTTCCCAAATATCGTCTGATAGCTCTGAAACGTGACAGTTTTATCCATTTGCGGAAAAAGCCAATTGATTAAAATAGCAGCTAAAAACCCCAGAACAGTAAATAAAACATATCCTGCATACCGGACCACGTTCCGCTCCTTTGCCTGCATGAAACCATCCCCCTTATTATTTGCTGTTACACTTCTATGGAATGAATTGCATAGAAATTATTTACTTACATCTACATCGGTAAAATATTTTTCTGTAAAATCCGCTGCGCTGGTCTTCAAGTAACCAATCTGGTTCAGTGCATTGGAAAAATACTCTACATCTCCTTTGATACTGTGCTTATCTGCCTCCCTGTCCTCTGTGCTCGGATATTCATAGGAAGTAATCAATTCCCCCGCTAACTCCTTATCACTGATCTGTGAGTATTTTCCTTCCACGATCAGATCTACGGTTTCCTTTGGATTTTTACTGATAAAATCCTGTGCCTTTCTGTAGGCACGAAGCAGTGCAGCCACCTTTTCCGGCTCCTCTTCTAAAACCTTATTGGAAGCGAACAGGAAGCAGCAGTATTTTCCGGCGAAATCCTTATCTGTAGAAAGATCGAAAATCACCTTCGTCTTTCCCTCCTTTGCCGATACAGAGCCAAGCTGATCCCACATTGCTGCCACATCAATATCCCCGTTATAAAGCGCCTCTAGCTCCAGATTACCATCGGAATACGGAAGAAATGTGACCTCCTTATCCTCCTGTAAAGCAGAAATTCCGGCATTTTCAAGCCATACACTAGCCACCTGATGCGGCGTTCCGCCGATTTCATCCACTCCGATTTTCTTTCCCTTTAAATCCTCTGCCTTCGAAATATCGGAATCCGGACGAACCACAAATTTGATACATCCATTATGGAACCCGTCTACTACCTGCACATTGATTCCTTCCTCTATGGACGGGAAAAACTGAAAATCACCATTTACAATCGGAATCGTTCCATTGTTCAGACCGATTTTTCTCGTTTCAAAATCCGCTGAAATAAGCTCTACGTCAAAGCCTTCCTCCTCAAAGTACCCCTTTTCATAAGCCACATAGATAGGTGCCCCGCAGAGTGCCCCATCCTTTCCGGGAATCTGTATTTTCCCGAATTTATACTTTCCGTCTCCTGCGGTTCCTGAACCACCACACCCGCCAAGCAGGGTGCTAAAGAGACATGCTGTTAAAAAAACACTGACTGCTTTTTTTATTCCTTTTTTTCTCATGATTTTTACCTCCATACCAAAGATTTTTTTCAACCTTCTTCTTCCTGAAATAGATTTGTCGATAGATACCTCAGACCGGTATCCGGGAAAATCGCTACAATCGTTTTTCCCTTATTTTCTTCCCGCTCTGCCACCTTTGTCGCCGCATACAGAATCGCACCCGAAGATGCACCGATGAGAATTCCATCCGTCTTTGCCACCTCACGCGCTGCTTTGTATGCCTGAGAAGTCTCTACCGGAAAGCACTCATCATAGTACGCTTTATCTAAATTTGCCGGGACGAACTCATCCGGTATCCCCTCGAAAGGATGGACACCTGCGATTTCCTGCGGATGCGGATTTTTTTCGGAAGGGATAGAATCCGGTCCCGGCTGTACTGCTATCACCTGGATATCCGGCCGCTTTTCTTTCAGATACCCGCCCACTCCAGTCACGGTTCCTCCTGTTCCCACAGCAGCTACTACGATATCCACCTTTCCATCTGTATCCCTCCAGATTTCCGGGCCTGTCGTTTTTCTGTGGATTTCCGGATTTGCCGGATTCGCATCCTGATTCACGATAAATACATTTTCATCCTTTCCGGCGAATTTTTCATAAAAGGCTGCATAACCTGCCACGTAATCATTGTGGTTTTCCCGAAGTGCTTTCTCCACCTCCGGGATATCACTCATCTTATAGACCTTCGCGCCCAAAGCACGCATGACCTGAAAACGTTCCTCGCTGACATTGTCCTGTACATAGATATGTACAGGATATCCCTTGACCACAGCCGTAGCCGCCAGCCCGATACCGGTATTTCCGCTGGTCGCCTCCACCACGGTTCCTCCC
>JAFVAA010000918.1 GCA_017476305.1 Lachnospiraceae bacterium | reverse complement strand
ATCATACCACCTCTTACATTCTGTAAAATCCATATGATATTTTTCACACAAAAGCTTTACTTCGCCAGAGGTAAAGCCCATGAATTCTGTCAGTTCCGCAGCGTCTAAAAATGTGTATTCCATAAAATTGTTTAGCTTTGACTGTATTCTATCCCTGACGACGGGCAGAATCCCTGTCAGATAGGCAAGGGAAATCACCTGACGCATGGTATTGTCCTTAAAGAGTCCATTTAAAAAGTTCAGGAATTTCGTGAAAAGTATTTCCGGTACCTGCTCTCTGACGAGCACATCGTATTCGTCAAAAATCAGGATAAAGGTCTCGCCGGTTTCAGCATAAACCTGCAGCATAGCTTCAGCCAGAGAAAAGTCCTCAGGGATTGCCACCGTCTGAAATTCTTTCCGCATTTCTTTTTTGACCTTCTCTGAGAGAATTTCGATCATATTTTCCTTATCACGGATGTTTTGATATGCACCGTTGATATCCAGTTGTATAACGTTGTATTTATTTAGCTTTTTCGCAAAGCCCGGGACCGAGGCAATCTTATACGGAGCAAAAAGCTCCCTCGAATCACAGCCCTTGGAGTAGTAGGCACTTAACATATTTCCTGCGATGGTCTTTCCGAAGCGGCGCGGTCTGGATACACAGACAAAGTTATTTCCTCTGTCTATAAATTTATTTGACTCTGCAATCATCATCGTCTTATCGACGTAGATTTCTGCGGAAAGTGTCCTTCTGAAATTTTCAAACCCCGGGTTTAAATAGATTCCCATTTTTATACCTCCATCCGTCTTTATTTCCTTTTTTCTGTCATAACAAGACCTGACTACCGGTCAATCCATTTTTCTACATTATAGCAAGATATCATCACACTTATCTTTTTATCTGCCATATCGTGCTCTAATCTCATGATATCCCACTTCTATATCTATGTTCATTTCTATATACAGTATAACGCAAATATCAGATATTGACAATCCAAACCAAAAACCATTCTCCGGTGAGGTGTTCGGAAAAGCTCTGTGTTAATAAAATTTATGCCATCAGCCGATATAAATTATAGTTGTATGATTTTTTTGAAAGAAACGAAACAGCTGGCATTATTTTTTTGTCTGCAAATAGCAGCGATAAAATCACATCATAAAGGGAGTGCAAAATAAACATGAATAGCAAATTAGAAAAAGTGGTTTGGAGACCTGTCCGGGAAGATGAACTGGAGCTGGTGATGAATTGGCGGATGTCTCCGGAAATCACACAGTATATGTATACAGATCCGGTTCTCACATTGGAAGGACAGAAAAAATGGCTGGAAACCACCAAAACAGATCCGACCAGCAAAACATTTATGATTGAAGTGAATGAAATACCAGCAGGCATTATGAGCATAAATGATATTGATCAGCGAAACAAGCGCTGCTCCTCCGGCTACTATGTAGCCGTGAAGGAAGTCCGTTCCTTAGAGCTTGCTATGTTACTCGAATGGACAGTCTATGATTATGCCTTTGAACATTTAAAACTCCACAAAGTAATCGCAGAAGTCTTTTCTGAAAACAAGGCTGTTGTACGGATCCATCAAATGTGTGGAAGTGTCGTGGAAGGAGAATTTATTGACCATATATATAAGTATGGAAAATTTTTTAATATTACCAGCTTAGCTATCACTGCCGAAAAATGGAAAGAGGAAAAGCAAAAAAGAACCTATAAAAAAGTAGAAATCATAGAAGCATAGATTTCTGGAAAAGGAGAAGAAAATGTTATTAAAAGATAAAATCTGTTTAATCACAGGAACAAACCGAGGGATTGGAAAATCAGTATTAGAGCAATTCGCGAAAGAAGGAGCAACCATCTATGCAAATGCCAGACAGGAGGGAAGCCTTGATGATTTTGCAAAAGAATTGAACGATACCTGCCAAACGACCGTTATCCCCACATATT
>JAFVAA010000917.1 GCA_017476305.1 Lachnospiraceae bacterium | reverse complement strand
GTGTCACATACTGGAATCCATATACCGTAAATTTCTTATCACTTTCTATGCGTCTGTCATTTTCCTTCAATTTATCAAACTCTTCCGGAAGCACCTAAATCCGCGCCATCATTCCATGAATCCGCACACGGACCTGATGAAATCCCATATCCAAAAGAAGCTGCTCTGCCCGGTCCACCATCTCCAGTTTCTCCTCGGTAATCGTTTCCCCATAGACAAATCTGGAAGCAAGACATGCAATAGACTGTTTATCCCAGGTAGGAAGCTCCATTTTTTTCGACAAATAGCGGATTTCTTCCTTATAGAGCTTCACCTCTCTTAGCGGGCTTTTGATTCCCAGCTCTGCCACAGCCTGAAGCCCCGGTCTGTAATCCCCCATATCATCCATATTAGAGCCTTCGGCAATATATTCCATTCCATGTTCCTTTGCCAGCTGCCCGATTTTTTCAAACAACTCCCTTTTACACAGGTAGCAGCGGTTTTTCGGATTTTCTCGAAATCCCTCTATTTCAAGCTCCTCGGATTCACAAATCAGATGCTTTATCCCCTCCTTCACACAGAATGAAACCGCCTCTTTCTGCTCCCTTTCCGGAAAGGAACAGGATTTTGCCGTCACGGCGATCACCCTCTCCCCTAAGACTTCCTTTGCCACTTTAAGAAGAAACGTAGAATCCACCCCGCTCGAAAAAGCTACTGCCAGACTTCCAAGTCCCTCTATGTATTCCTTTAACATCCCAAGCTTTTCTACTGCTATCCGCTCTTCCTTTTCCGTCATATCCCTAATCCACCTTTCTGTTTCGTTCTGCCAGCCGATTGATTTGTGTCGCCAGATAACCCGCACCATAGCCATTTCCGATATTTACCACAGAAACACCATTGGCACAGGTGGAAAGCATCGTCAAAAGTGCTGTAAATCCTCCTGCACTCACTCCATATCCTACTGCAGTCGGTACTGCGATTACAGGATTCTCCACTAAACCGCCGATGACACTCGGCAGTGCACCCTCCATTCCGGCTGCTGCTATCACACAATTCGCTTTTTGAATCTCCTCAATTTTATATAACAAACGATGCAGTCCACTCACACCTACATCGTAAATCCTTGTCACCTTTGTCCCAAAATACTCTGCCGTCTGTGCTGCCTCCTCTGCCACAGGAATATCTGCAGTTCCTGCAGTACACACGACCACATTTCCGATTCTTTCCTTCTCTCTTTCCAGTTTCAAAATCCCGGAAATCTCATCATATACAATATCAGGAATCACCTTCTTCACTAGTTCATATTGTGCCTTTGAAGCTCTGGTTCCGAAAACCTCCCCATACCTTTCATATAACCTCTGAAAAATATCTGCCAGATAGGCATCTGCCTTCCGCTCACAGAAGACGACTTCAGGAAAGCCCTGTCTGATTTCCCTGTGTGTATCTAACTTCGCAAAATCAAATTCTAAAAAAGGTTCCTTTTTAAAGAACCTCTCCGCTTCCTCTATTGATATTTCTCCCGACTTCACACCACTAAGGATTTCTCTTGTCTGCAAAGAACATTCCTCCTTATTTAATTCTGGTAAATCATATATTTATACTCATTAATGAAAAAAACTGCCCCTTTTTCGTTAATTTCTTTATGATGTACTAATATCCATGATACCATACCATTCTTCTTCCCGCAAGCAATTTAGTCCAAATCCAGACTTCACAAGAAAAAACTGCCTCTGTATCACTTCCTGTATACAAAGACAGCCTCTCATTTCTTCCTTGCATTTTCATTTAAATCATTCCGGTAAAAATATCATTCACTACATTATTTCTCTTTGGATCATCATTTACCTTGTACTGCCTGGCTGCAGTTTTCTGCGCATTTGCATTTACAGAAGACGATGTTCCCGTCGTACTTGTAATCTTATTCGCACTCGAACGAAGCGCATTCTCATCCGACTCCGAACGAACAGAAGTCTCTGCTGCAGCTTCTTCTTTATCCGGTTCGTTCTTTTCCTTCTCCTCTGCTGCGGCCTTCTGCTCTTCCATTTCCTGCTGTTTTTTCTGCATCGCCTCAATCTGATCCGGAACAAATGTATACTGATCTTTTTTATTAGCATAGACCAAAGTATGCTCAAACGCCTCCTCGGTATCCAGCATATTTCCGACACGTGTCGCAGCCATCACACCTCGCTGGCCGCTCTCCCTAAGTGCTGTCTGCATGGAACCGTAAAATTCCCCCATCGCCTCCACCTTAGTTGGCGCAAACTGCATCTTATGCATCAGCTTATCATTTTCCTCTTTATAAGGAACCGTTCCTTTTGTAATCTCAGCTGTGCGCATATTTTTAGACGCATCTGTTTTCGCTGACTGTACTGCCTGTGCTGCAGTCTGCTTTTTCTGGCTATATGGTTTCGTACTCACAATGGACTGTGTATAATTATTCAGAAATGATACTGACAAATAAATCTCCTCCAATCTATTCCTGTTTTCCGGCAGTCCCGTTTGTTTCTCCTAAATGGCTGCCTCCTATTTATCCTGGTACTCTTTTTCCATATCAAGAAGCATCTCCTAACCGGCACCTGTCGGGCGGTTGTTCATCATGTATTCTTTTGCAGCATCCACTACGTCCTGATAAAGAGCCTCTCCCGGAGTATTATCAGGATTATCCTGACCAATATCTTCTTCCTGTCCGGTATCACTCTTTTTCACATAATTTCCATCCCATTCTTCTTTTTCCCGCTCTTCTTCTTCCGTTGGCAATGCTGCATATACAGATGATTTCACAAACTTATTTTGCACCTTCTGCACCAACTTAGCTTTCGCATGGATTTTTTCTATCTGCGCTAATTTTTCTCCCTCCGGAATATTGGGATTATTTGCCACCTCTTTCAGCTGTGCCAAAAACTCGCCCATTTTCACATGCTCTAACTTTTCTACATCCTCCTTCGTATCACAGCTCTCTAACTGTTTTTCATAGGCTTTTTCTTCCTTTTTCGCTTCCTTATATGCCTGATACGCTTTCGGATTATTTTCTTTCAGGTATTCGATCTCCTACGGTGTCAAAGGTGCTCCCGACCGGATTTTCGCACCGATCTCTGCCTGATAGTTACTCTCCCTGTTCTGCTCCAGCTCTACCTGAAACTGCAGATACTGTATCGCAGACCTCGCTTTCTCCGAGTTTCCATACTTCTCTTTCAGGGACTTCGTAATCTCATTTTTTCTCTGCTGCCATTTATTTTCCATCGCAGCCATTTTTACACTGTCTCTGACGGTACCCGCCAAAAATGGTAACATAAGAATCCCTTCTTTCTTTTCTCATTTCATCCTTGAAATGTTATTTATCTTAAAAGAATGCTCTCACTTTATCTCCAAAGTCCTTACACTCTCCTATAGATCAGACCATTAATCCTATATTTAGAGCCAAATATATATATCAGTTATATCGGCAAAGAATCTAAAAAACATTAGGGGGTTCATCCATATTTTACCTGTTGTCTGCCGAAAAAAATAGAGATCCGAATTTGTCCGAACCTCTATTTCCTCAGATTTAACGGAATTCAATTCCGTTGCTATGTATGATTTACTGCGCTGCCAGCTGCTCCCCAAGAGCTTTACACTCCGCAAGTGCTCCATCATCCGGTGTCAGATTACAAATCAGTCCTTCTCCGTTTAATACCTTTGCACCTGCACCTTCCATGCGCTCTGTCCAATCGCGCATCCACTGTCCATC
>JAFVAA010000916.1 GCA_017476305.1 Lachnospiraceae bacterium | reverse complement strand
GTGCGTGAGTCTGCTCCTCTTGAACAGGATTTAAAAGATTATAAGGAAGGAAAAGAGGATACTACAGAAGATGAGGAGGCCTGATCATGAATAAGGACCAGTACATCTATCATTACAGGACAAAGATCCGTCTGTATTTTGAGGCATCTTCGGATGAGAGCAAGATCCAGATCAACGGAGCGCTTCATGAGTGTGAATTTGTTTTGGAAAATGTCTTTGAAATGACACATCAGGATGTCATGAACATCTATAATGAAGAGTACAGAAGGAAATTTGCCTATACTGTATAACTAATTAGCAGGAAGCTTCGGCTTCCTGTTTTTGTCTTTGTTCCGCCATTCTGCATTTGTCATAATGTTAGCGTTTTGCAGGAAGGAGAGAAGAATGGATTACTATATTGTCATGTTTAATGATGAGTACCTGGATCTTAACATTCTAGCTGGACCGCTTGATGAGAAAGAGGCTCTGGTCACTTTAAAGCAGGAGACAGCGAAGAGGCTTTGTCAGCTTTTCGACTGTTCGCCGGAAGAAGCCGCCGAAATAGTAGAAAAGACGTATGCGACTAAATATGGTGAATATTGCGATGAGAAGATGGATTTTGAGATTTCCGGATATCAGGCAAGAATCACTTATGGTGATGGATATGAAGATCGTATTCAGATCGTGCAGTATGATGCGGGAGGCGCACGATGAAGAAACTAAGCCGCTGGCAGAAACGCTGCATCGAGAGAGGGTACAAGGTCAAAGGATATTACCCGTACTATGAGACTCTATCCGACTCTCAGGAAATCATCGTGGAATCAGAAAACCAAATGGTGCGGTTTACAGCAGCGGATATTCTGCACGTCTATGTGCTGCGTCCTGAAATGATCACGGTTTTTAAGGTTCCAAGATGTGCTGAGCGGGACAATAAATATCTTGGCTGTCCTGATGCAGAAGACGGTCTCCTTGATATGGATACCTGTATGCATTGTCCCATTGCCCACGAGGAGGAAGCATATTTGGACGGATGGCCTGTGTATGTCGGAGAACTCATCGCAGAACTGAATACCGGCGTTCGCGTTCCCATTGATGATAAGGTCAGAAAATCATATCTTAAGGGATTCCGGAAAGCGGAGTATCAGTACGAAGAGCCGTATGTAATCGAGGTTTAAACAATTGGCAGGTGCAACAGCCTGCCTTTTTTGGCGGAAAGAAATTTTGATAAATTGGCATTTTGCCATCTACTCAAAGCGTAAGCACCTTTTGCCATTCAAGGTTGTAGCGGCGCAAACCATTTTCACACGCATCCCTCCATTCTTAATCAAACAATTTTATTCAAATCGCAGAAAGGAGAAAAAATGAACAGATCAGATGAAATGACAAAAGAATTATTCAGAAAAATATTGGAGGAAGGGTGCCTGGATCAGAATCCTCGCCCGCACTATGCAGATGGAGTGCCTGCACATACGCTTTCTATCAATCACGTGATGCAGTCCTACGATTTATCAAAGGGGGAGTTTCCTATTATTACGCTTCGCCCTATTGCTGTGAAATCCGCAATCGGTGAGCTTCTTTGGATCTATCAGGATCAGAGTAATGACCTTGACCTCCTTCGAGACAAATACGGCATTACCTGGTGGGACGAGTGGGACATTGGGAATCGTACCATTGGAGCATGTTATGGTGAGACCGTACGTCGTCATGACCTTATGAATGCACTTCTGTCGGATATTGAAAAGGATCCGGATGGCAGACGTCACATTATCAATATGTGGCAGGTAGAAGACTTTAAAGAACCTCATGGCTTGAAACCTTGTGCCTATCAGACTGTCTGGAACGTGCGTCATGGGAGGGATGGCGTGGATTACCTGGATATGTGCCTTTTCCAGAGAAGCTCTGACTATGCTACGGCT
>JAFVAA010000915.1 GCA_017476305.1 Lachnospiraceae bacterium | reverse complement strand
CCGGACAGACATTGGAAGAATCAAAGAAGATGATTCTTGACAAGATGGGAAATTATGCTTTGACAGTCAAAGGACGGAACAACGGTTCCATGACGATTAACGGGGAAGATGTGGATTTTTATTTTTCCCTTACATCAGAATTTGATCAGATATTTTCAAAGCAGCATAAAAAATTTTCCTTATTTTCCAATTCGTATGATTTCTCTGCGAAATATGATATTTCATATGACCAGAGTAAATTAAAGAAGATTTTAAAGCAATCTGATTTCATAAAAGGGACCTCTGCATATCCAATCGAGAAACCGAAATCAGCGACTGTAAAATTTTCTGAAGAAACGGGAAAATTCGAGTGCATAAAAGAGAATCCGGGAAATAAACTGATTTTTAATAAGTTTCTTTCTGCCGTGGAGGAGACGATTGAAAACGGTAATGTAAATCTTGACCTTACCGATACCGAAAAGTATCCGGATATGTACCGGAATCCAAAGGTCTCTTCGGATTCACCCGAATTAAAGAAAAAGCAGAACACATACAATTATAATGCACTACGGTATGTAGTCTGGAATATGGGCAAAGGTGTTACGGAACAGATCACACCAGTAGAGCTCACAGAATGGTCTACATACGAAAACGGTACCTTGACCTTTGACGAAGAAAAGATCAGCGATTGGGTGGAAAATTTTTGTAAAAAGTATAAAACTACAGATAAAACCCGCTTGGTGAAGATGCATGACAATAAAATCGTTACCGTCCAGCCGGGTGATTACGGCTGGCAGATCGATTACGAAAGCGCACTCCGTCAGGCAAAGAGCGTCATAAACAAAAAAATCAAAAGGAGTGTCATAAATGCTTATCTGAAAGAGCCGTCGGAAGAAAACAAAAAAGCGGTCACTTTCCGAAAAAAAGTTCCTTATTCGAACACCGCCTTTCAGATGGATACGGGGGAAGACGTTAATTACGAAGATGTGGCATATGATTATGATACTGAAAATTTCACGGAGGTTTCTTTGAAGGAGCAGATGGTATATGTGATTCGTGATGGAAAGGTGGCATTTTCCTGCCGTTGTATCAGTGGCCGGCCTACGCCGGAGCGTTCCACGAAGCCGGGTGCCTACTTCATAAAAGAACATCAGCTCAACCGGATTCTGCGCGGTGATAATTATGTAACTCCTGTTACCAATTGGGTGAGAATCACCTGGTCCGGAACCGGATTCCACTCTGCGAAATGGCAGAGATGGGGGAGCTGGACACCTACCTACTATCAGACCAGAGGCTCCCACGGCTGTGTGAATCTTTCGATAGAAGATTCTAAGACCATCTATGACATGGTAAAGTACAGAGAAGCCGTATTTATTTACTAAGGAACTGTAACTAATTTAACTTGACAGCTTTAAAACCGAAGCCAGCCATGAAACCCGGAATCGCTCCGCTTTTCATGGCTGGCTTTTATTTTCCGGAAAACATCAGGAACGATATTCCCCGTTGATTTTTACATAGTCATAGGTCAGATCGCACCCCCATGCTTTCGCCGAAACCTTTCCCTGATGCAGATGGACCAGAATATAAATCTTATCCTCTGCCAGGATTTTCGCAGCTTCCTCCTCTGAATGCGAAACCACTGCCCCATCCTTATACACCAGAACACTTCCTGTTTCCGAAGCAAGAGTAACCTCCACTTTATCCATAGTAAAATCTGCATTTGCATAGCCAATCGCACAAAAGATCCGGCCACAGTTGGCATCTTCTCCAAACATGGCAGTTTTTACCAGATCAGAACTGATAACGCTCTTCGCTACAGCTACTGCCATATCTAAATCCACGGCTCCTTCACAGGTACACTCCAAAAATTTAGAAGCTCCCTCTCCATCTGCAGCTAACATTTTTGTCAGATTTTCCATGACGATGAACAATGCCTGACGAAAGATTTCATACTCTGCACCAATCTCTCTGATTTCTTCATTCCCCGCCTCCCCATTTGCCATGACGCTGACCATATCATTGGTAGAGGTATCCCCATCTACAGAAAGACAGTTATAGGTGATTTTCACGATTTCACTGAGCGCTTCCTGGATCAGCGGCGCATGGATCGCGACATCTGTTGTAATGAAGTTCAATGTTGTCGCCATATTCGGATGAATCATCCCGCTTCCCTTTGCCATCCCCCCCAGGAAACACTCCTTTTCTCCGATTTTGAACCGGACAGCCACTTCCTTTTTCACGGTGTCTGTCGTCATAATTGCTGTGGCAGCTCTGTCGTTTCCATCCTCGGAAAGTCCTCTGACCAGCTCCGGCATGGCACGTTCGAATGGCTCTAAAGGCAAAGGTTCTCCAATCACTCCGGTAGACGCTATAATCACCTCTTCCGGTGCTATGCGGAGCTCCCTGGCAGTGAGCCTGCAGACTTTTTCTGCAAGCTCTGTCCCATTCGGATTACAGGTATTAGCGTTTTTCGAATTGACGATTACTGCGCTTGCAATATTCTCCGACTTTTTTAAATTCTCCTGTGTCACGAGGATCGGTGCTCCCTTGACCTTATTCTGTGTATAGACCGCTGCCGCCTGACACGGTACCCTGCTAAAGATCAATCCCAAATCATTTTTCTCCTTATCCGGATTAATTCCACAATTCAGTCCATTTGCCGAAAAACCTTTTGCTGCACAAACTCCGCCCTCTACATAGGTATATCCTTCAAATACCTCTTTTGTTAGTGTTGTCATCTCTCTTCTATCCTTTCTAAAAAATCTAAATTTCCCATCCTCTATGATGCGCTGCTGTCTGCGTCATCCGGAATGCTGATACCACATCGCTTTAGTCCCTCCTTCGGGATTTCTCCAGAAGTCCGGATATCTAAAATGCTTTCTGTCTCGGTCAGAGCATTTTGATACCACAGGGCTGCCTCCTCCGCATTTCCCTCCTGCTCGTAGTAGCGTCCAAGCTCACAGCAGATTTCCGCACACCCTTCCGATGCCACATCTTTCAGGGCATATCCGAAAAATCCTGCGACATCCCCCAGGATACGATAGCCTCTTGCCAAAACACAAAATGCCTCTTTGATTTCATCTATCGAACGATTCTCCTGGGAAAGCGTCTTTTGAAATACAGGAATCGCATTTTTAAAATCTTCCTCTTCCCCGGAGCGAAATAACTCCATGGCATACATATGGTGCAGCTTATTCGACAGATGCTCCTCTGTCAACCCAATCCTGCACAGTGCTTCCAGATCTCTTCCGGCATGGTTGCTTTCCGGTTCATGTATGATTTCGATCTGACTGTCATACACCACGGGATCCGTCCGGAGCGTTTCATGAATCGGATCGATCCACACGAAGCTTCTAAGCCTTCTATAGAGCTTTGGACGATATTCCTTTTCGAAATTGTAGACTGTATTATATTTCCCCACAGTATGATAAAGCATTTGTACCATTTCAATCTCCGGAAAAAGAAGCCGTTTTATCTGTAATAGTTTTTCGAGATTTTCCCGATCCAGGTACTCATCTGCATCTGCTGTATAAATATACTCCATCGTCGCCCTGGATGCAGCAAAATTTCTGGCATCCGCAAAGCTGCCGGTCCATGTGAAATCATAGACCTGTTCCGTATATTCCCTTGCAATTTCTTTCGTCCTGTCCGTAGATCCGGTATCTACAATGATAATCTCATCCATTGCTTCCTTCAGACTGTCTAAACACCTTCTCAGGACCTTTTCCTCATTTTTTACAATCATGCATAAACTAATGGAAATCATCGCCTGTCTCCTCTTTTTCCGTCATTCATGGTCCTATCAGCAAAAGCTGACAGGGGTGCTTACTCCGGAATGTCCTCTATGCCCGGATCGTCCTCCGGCTCAT
>JAFVAA010000914.1 GCA_017476305.1 Lachnospiraceae bacterium | reverse complement strand
CGCTTCGCGGATTCCGCAGGAATGGCTTCGGCACATATTACTAAAGCTGTACCATGATAAGGATGAAACCTTTGTGCATCCTATCGTTTTTTGCCCCGATTACATCTATTCGCTTTTGCATCACAAAATTGAATCTTTTTTGCATCTCGTTGCGTAACTTATCATATGTTTCTATTTGTTCTTCTAATGTTTGAATTTCTTTTTGCAACTTAAACAGTTTATTCTGTAGTGAAGTAATATGAGGGTTTCCTTCTGCTACATATATATCATAGTTTTTCGCATAAATATTGCATTCATATACTGCATCATCCTTGTCCTTGTATAATTCCGAGACTTTTTTTGGCAGTTTCCATATTGAATATAGTAGTACTTTGCGAGAGCTTCTTTTGCAAGCTGAAAGTAGGTAGGCAAATTTGGAATCAACTCCAAAGCCTCTTCGTTCTGGATTCTGGGCACACGGAAAATCACTTTCCGATCTGTCAGTCTACCTGCAACAGCGACTGACACTCTGCTATATGCTGATGGTACAGTTTCTGTTTGGATGATTTTACAGAGAAGTCTTTTGGCTTCTTTTTTTCTTGTAAAAAAATTATGAAAAAATTTTTTTGTCTGCAACATTTTCTTTTTTCATCTGTATATAAGATAGAACGGCAGGAAAAGCCGGTCAGAAAACTGTAAAAATAAAGAAAGGGTGCTGCATGGGAAAGCAGCAGAAAGGTGGCAGTAATGAAAATGAGAAAAGGTATGATGGCAATGGTCCTGGCAGGAGCAGTTGTATTTGGAGGCTTATGAAACATCAGAAAATGCAGCCTTGGATATGGGGTGCGCCATAGTGTTGAAAGTAAAAAAGGGTTATGCAAAAACGGCATTAAAGGAGATAAAGGCAAGACAGGAACAGACAGAGAGCTATTCCAAAATGTATGATATGGATGCCTGCCGTGTGGCACAGGCAAGGATTTTTCAGAATGGAAATTATATAGGATATTTTATCCTGGGACAGAGGGATGATTCCGGAAATAAACAGAACGAGGCAAAACTTGCGGCAAGTGCAGGAAAAAAGATCGATAGTGCGTGGAAAAGCGTGTTTGGAAAGGCAGGAAAAAATTTAGCCTGACCATAAAAAGCAGGCAGGAGAGGAAAGAGGCTTGAGGGAAAAGATTAGAAAGGCGGAGAAAAGAGATGGTATTTTCCAGTATTACGTTTCTGTTTTATTTTTTGCCGGCGGCACTTTTATTGTATTATATTGTACCGGGAAAACTAAAAAATGCGGTGCTGTTTTTCCTTAGTCTGATTTTTTATGCGTGGGGAGAGCCGGTCTATGTGGTATTGATGATTTTTTCGACCATTTTAGACTATACGCTCGGAAGGATTGCCGGAGCTTTCCGGGGAAAAAAGAAGGCAAAGGCTGCGCTGTTCTTTTCAGTGGTGATTAATCTGGGACTCCTCTGTACCTTTAAGTACAGCGGGTTTGTCATAAGAAATATAGGTCATGTCCTGGGGATGTCTTTAAAGGTTCCAAAGCTTTCCCTGCCAATCGGGATTTCTTTTTATGCCTTCCAGACGATGAGTTACACGATTGACGTATACAGAGGAAAGGTGGAACCGCAGAAAAGTATCATACGGTTTGGCGCTTATGTAGCGTTATTTCCACAGCTTATTGCGGGTCCGATCGTAAGATATGAGACGATTGCAGAGGAACTGGAAAAGCGGGTACATAGTCCCCTGCTTTTTGCCAAAGGCGCAAAGCGGTTTTTATGCGGACTTGCTAAAAAGGTACTTTTAGCAAATAACATCGGGCTGTTATGGGAAAGCATGTCTGCG
>JAFVAA010000913.1 GCA_017476305.1 Lachnospiraceae bacterium | reverse complement strand
CAGAAGATGGCGGGAAGTCTGGATGCCCTTTCGGAGAGCGTGGAGAAAGAACGGGAGATTTCCATGCAGGGAAAGACGGGTAAAGACATGAAAGCGGACCAGATAGAAATAAAAGACCGCAGGAGGCAGGAAGAATCAGCACATAAGGCACAACGGACTTATCAGGACGAAGTACAGGATTTCATGGGGCAGACAGTGGCTGAAAAAAGGAGCTACGGATCCGGTGCGGATGCCTTTGATGCGTTCATGGCATACCGGGAGGGAAAAGGCACAAAGGAACAGACCGGGTCAGCAGGAAGGACAGCCATGCAGCAGCCGATTATCCCGGCGGCAGGGCAGGCACGGTAAACGGCGGCGGTCCATAGAGGAGTTGCGGCAGTCCATAACAAAAAGGAAATATGGCAGCAGGGCAGAAAGGAGATCGGTCCGGCAAAAAGCAGAAAGGAGATGAGGGCAGCAGGGATATTTTGAAAACAGAAAAAAATAGAATAAGAGAAACCACATGACAGGGCAGGTATTGGAGCAGACGGGAACGCTTCCGGTATCTGCTTTTTTATGGCAGGTCTCCCGGAAACGGAGGAAAGCAGTTTGTATTTTGCAGCCTTTCCGTTCCGGCGGGGAGGTCTGCGTTTCCTTCCGGGAGGCCGGAAAGGAGAAGTATGAGGTTCATAGACTTATTTGCGGGAATCGGAGGATTCCGGAGGGGCATGGAGCTTGCCGGGCATGAGTGCGTTGGATTCTGTGAGTATGACGATTTTGCCACGGCTTCCTATACTTCCATGCACCTGATCACGGAGGAACAGAGGGAGTATCTTAGGAACATGAACAAGCGGAAACGGCAGAAAGAGATTTTGAAGGGGGAATATAAAAATGGCGAATGGTACGCAAAGGACATCAAGGAAGTCACAGGGAACGACATGCCGGAGGCGGAGTGCTGGTGCTTCGGTGCCCCATGCCAGTCCTTCTCGATTGCAGGAAAAAGAGCCGGGCTTAAAGGAGAGTCAGGACTTGTTAGGGAGGTATTTCGCCTCCTGTGGGAAAAAAGGGAAGAAGATCGACCTGAATGGCTTGCATACGAAAATGTTCGAGGAATGTGGAGTTCAAACAGGGGATTCGATTATCTCGCCATACTCACTGAAATGGACAAACTGGGGTATGATGCGGAATGGCTGCTTTGTAACTCGAAAGATTACGGGATCCCTCAAAACAGGGAGAGAGTGTATACTGTCGGACATCTTAGAAGATGCGGTGGACGAGAAATATTTCCTGTCGAGGGAGCAGATGGAAAAAATCGTGTTTCCATAAACCAGATTGGGCATGGACCGCATATTTCAGCAGTTCCGGAGTTTCCGGTTCCGGTGGAATGCAAAACGGCAGGGATTGATGTGGTATGCAGCAAAAAGCCGCCGGAGGCGAAACGCTTCGGGCAGCGTGATGATGTATGGGGAGCAAAGGGCATATCCGGCTGTCTGACTGCTTCGGAGTACAAGGATCCGCACAGGGTGGCAATACCCATAAGGAACGGCACAAAGAAGGGCTATATGATGGCACATGAGGGCGATTCCATCAACTATTCCTTTCTAAGCAGCAAGGAGCGCAGGGGCAGGGTTGGTGTGCAGGTGGCGCAGACACTCGACACGGCTTGCAATCAGGGGATCTTCGTACAGGTAACGGATGAACTCTGTGTGTATGCGATCTGGTATGAGCGGTATCAGAGCTATATCGCCATACGCAAGCTGACGCCAAAGGAATGTTTCCGTCTGCAGGGCTGGTCCTGGAAATGTGAGGACGACCGGTATTTTGACCGGGCAGAGTTTGTCAACTCAGATAGTCAGCTTTATAAGCAGGCGGGAAATGGCGTGTCCGTGCCTGTCGTGGAGGCGATAGCGGAGCGGCTATTCTAATCTTTTGAGAGCAGTTTTTATCACTGAATGTGAAACAGCAGGGCAGATATTGGCAGCCAAAGAGCTTCCGGTATCTGCCCTTTTACCAAATATTTCAGAATGGAGGCAGCAGAATATGAGAAAAGAAAAAGAACCGAAAAAGACCATAACCTATACGGTAGCAGAGTGCAGCGAGTTTCACGAATTGGGGGAATATCACGAAAATGTAAAGACCATATCTGAGGCAAAGCGGCTCTTTGACCGGATTGATTCGAGAAGGATGCACGGTATCCCGGCGATTGGCATCAATATCCACACCGAGGGGACACCGGACTATGAGGATACGCAGTGGGATTTTTATTCCGGTAACTGTTTTGACTTTATTTTGCTGGACCATCTTCCACAGATCACGGAATGCCCAGAGGCGATGGTGGCACTAAAGGAGCTTATGGCGGCATATCCCACCGCAGAAGTGATGGGAAGTCTGCCGGAGGGCTTGGAATGGGAGAAGGCAGGGCTGAACAAGGGAAAAAATTTACAGTACGGTGCGGATGCTTTTGAGGAGTATCTGAAAACAGATGATCAGTCAGGACGGAAAAATGCAGTATCGGTGGCAGGGAAAAATACTTCCCGGAAAAAAACAGGCAGATAAATGGAAAGACAGGCATATTCCAGAGAGAATGGGGTATGCCTGTCTTTTTGCACTATCATGTGTGGTCAGATCATTTTGGGTATCTTTCTTTTCTATCTGTCATTCCGACAAGGTAATCAATGCTCACTTTGTAATAATCAGAAAGAACGATCAGTATATCAATAGGGATAGAGCGTGTTCCCTGTTCATATCTTCTATAAACTTCCCGCTGACAGCCGAGAAGATCTGCAATCTGTTGCTGCGTTTTATCGTGGTCAATCCGTAAATCTTCGATTCTCTGGAATTTCATGACAAACCTCTGTTTCTTATAGAATAATGATGTTTTATGATAGCAAAGGGTTGAGTTTGAATGGTGGATATGCTACTATATGGTTGCACAAAAACTATATTAATAGTACAGTGAGTGATAAGGAACTTTTTGGAGGGGAGGAAAGAAGTAAGGCAGAAAATAGAAAGTTTTGGAGGGCATGTTTTTAGGAACTGCATGGCGGAGGAGTATGAGACAAAATACGAAAGAATGAACAGAAAAGTAATATACGATGACTGTAAAAAAGCTTGTCTTTATTGGGTTTTTATGGAATAATGGAAACTGGATGCTTGTATTTTGAACACAGTTTTGGGGACGGAATAGGAGTATAGGAAAGAATGCTTTATAGATTTATAAAGGAGATGATGAAGTGGGACATCCGCACAAGAGGGTGAATGGTCAGCAGCTTCAAATGGATAAGTCCTTCCGGGATTTGAAAATGAAGCAGCGTGATAAAATTGCCGGGTGGGTATTTGATTCATATAAGGATTATTTTGAACGGTATGGCAGGTATCCGGATTCAGACGGTGAGACAGAAGTGATTGGACCGGTCATGGATCATATCTCCCAGGCGAAGATATGGATTCCGGAACATGAGGTATATGACTATTATTGGAGGAAAAAGGAACATTTAAGAAAGCGTCTGGAAAAGGCGCTGGAGAAGAAAAATCAGGCAGCAGAAGTACGTTAGGGTACCAGATATAGGAGGGTGTATGGAATCAGAATTTGCATTCATTAAAGAAATTCAGGATGAGGCGTTTTTGGAGCATTTTAAAGCAGATGACGGGAATCGGGGGCTATATGAGCGGTGCATAGAAATAGTGAAAGACTATCAGGATTCACGATTTGATAATTGTCTTACCGTAATTAGACCTTTATACGAAAAACTGATTAAATATGTGTATTATCGTCTGTTTGGAGAGGAATGGAGAGAAAGCGGTGTTTTTATTTTGGTCGGGAAAAATCAGGAGAAAGTGAACAGGGAGATAGAAAACACGAGAAATCCAAAGAAGATGCAAGAAGCAAGAAAAAATTTCCGTGAACGCTTTACGGATACATTTTTGGATGAAGCAGATGTAATCAGGGATCAGGGCAATGAAGCGATACATAATGGTAAAAAAGAAACCGACCAAAAAAGGGAGGCAAGGAGAGCAATCGACAGCCTGGCTTATTTGATAGTAGAAGCTGTGAAAATCATAGAAAATAGCGAAAAAACAGATGGTGGCAAGGAATCCATTGAGGGAATAGTGAAAATTGAGCAGAAATTGGAGGATGATGGGAAT
>JAFVAA010000912.1 GCA_017476305.1 Lachnospiraceae bacterium | reverse complement strand
TTTTGTAGTAATCGCATTTGTTATTATATAGCAAACGACAAATTTTTTGTCGTTCCCTATCATATTAGAAAACTCTCTATGTATGACACTGGAAGTACATAGAGAGTTTTTTTGAAAAGGCTCTGTCACAGAACTCCTAGCCCTGAAGCTTCTTTAGCTCCTCCTCGACCTTTGCCATCATGCTTTCATATTTCGCAAGCTTTTCCTTCTCCTCGGCGATCTTCTTCTCCGGAGCCTTACTCATAAACTTCTCATTCTGTAACATACCATTCACACGCTTTAGTTCTCCTTCCAAGCGTTTCTTTTCCTTCGTCAGACGTTCCTTCTCCTTCTCGAAGTCCACGAGGTCTGCGAGCGGCATATAGACCGTGACCTTAGATGTCACGACAGAAACCGCATTCTCTTCGATACCGGACTTATCCTCCTGAACGAAGACCTCCGAAGCGAAGATGAGATGTTTAAATGTGCCTACCGCCTTTTCCAAAGTCTCCTTTACCAGAGAATCCCCTGCCACCAGATAAACCTGCGCCTTTCTCGCATTTGCCACATTCATCTCCGTACGGACATTGCGGATTCCTCTGGTGATATCCTTCATCAGTGCTGCCACGTCCTCTGCCTTTTCATTCGCCCATGCCTCTTTATATACCGGCCAGTCAGAAATCATGATCGACTCCTCTTCTGACTGCAGCGTACAGAAAATTTCCTCTGTAATAAACGGCATATACGGATGAAGAAGCTTCAGTGAATGGATGAGAACTGTCCGAAGCGTCCAAAATGCGGCATTTGCCGACTCCGGATCTTCCTCCTTCGCAAAAAGCCTCGGCTTTACGAACTCGATATACCAGTCACAGAACTCCGTCCAGACAAAATCATAGATTTTCTGAACAGCCACACCAAGTTCATACTTCTCCATATTCTCTGTTACTTCCTTCGCAAGCGTATTTACCGCAGATAAGATCCACTGATCCTCTACTGCAAGTGTATCGTAGGATGGTTCCGTAATGGTATTATCTCCCAGGTGCATCATGATAAAGCGGGAAGCATTCCAGACCTTATTGGCGAAATTACGGCTTGCCTCCACACGTTCCCAATAAAAGCGCATATCATTTCCCGGCGCATTGTTTGTCACCAGTGTAAAACGGAGCGCATCTGCACCATATTTCTCAATCACCTCCAAAGGATCAATCCCGTTACCGAGAGACTTACTCATCTTCCTTCCCTGACTGTCTCTTACCAGTCCGTGGATCAGCACCGTATCGAACGGTACACTTCCGGTATGCTCAAGTCCTGAAAACATCATACGGATTACCCAGAAGAAAATAATATCATACCCCGTCACCAGAGTACTGGTCGGATAGAAATAGTCCATCTCCTCAGTTTTTTCCGGCCATCCAAGTGTCGAAAAAGGCCAGAGCGCGGAAGAAAACCAGGTATCTAAGGTATCCGGATCCTGCCGCATTTCTTTTCCACACTTCGGGCACTTGCAGGTCTCCTCCTTCGTCACGACCATCTCCTCACAGTCATCACAGTAAAATGCCGGAATCCTGTGTCCCCACCAAAGCTGACGGGAAATACACCAGTCACGGATTCCCTCCAGCCAGTGATAATACGTCTTATCAAAGTGCGGTGGTACAAATTTCGTATCTCCCCTCTTTACTGCCTCAATCGCAGGCTTTGCGAGTGACTCCATTGCCACGAACCACTGTTTGGAAACTCTCGGCTCCACCGTGGTGTGACAACGGTAGCAGGTTCCGACATTATGCGCATGATCCTCCGTCTCTAAAAGAGCGCCCTCTGCCTCTAAATCCGCAACAATCGCCTTACGCGCCTCATATCTGTCCATACCGGCATACTTCGGATAATCCTCCACAATCTTCGCATCATCCGTCAGCACATTGATGACCTCCAGGTTATGACGCAGCCCTACCTCAAAGTCATTCGGATCATGTGCCGGCGTAATCTTTACGACACCCGTTCCAAACTCCATATCTACATAATCATCTGCTATGATCGGAATCTGACGGTGCACGAGCGGCAGATCAAGAATCTTCCCGACCATATCCTAATATCTATCATCCTTCGGATTGACAGCTACCGCCGTATCTCCAAGCATCGTTTCCGGACGAG
>JAFVAA010000911.1 GCA_017476305.1 Lachnospiraceae bacterium | reverse complement strand
TATTCCACTCCTGCCACATCTCATGAAGCTGTTTTTCGACGGCGGAGTAGATATTACACCATACCTTCCTTATGCAAAGCCGTATTTTTATATGTGTGTAGCGTGCTATATTCCGCTCTGTATGATTTTTATCTACCGAAACACCATACAGGGCTGCGGATTTGGGTTTATTTCCATGACACTTGGTATCATGGAGCTGGTTTCCAGACTGGCTACAGCCGGTATTTCCATTTATACGCATTCCTATACTTTAGCAGCTGCAGCAGATGCGACAGCATGGTTCTGTACCGGATTTTTCGCTTTCGGGCTGTACCTGCTGCTCCGGAAAAAAATGAAAAAAGAGATTGGATCCGGCAATATGCGTGAAGATACATCCGAATTGTAAAATTTCCATGTTGTGCTACGCCTTCTTCTATGATACAATTTTGATATAATAAAAGAAGAATTTCAGCGTCACGAAATCTGTGAAAGCAGAATAAGCAGGAAATGAAACGATAGGGGAGGGGATTTTTTCATGGTAACTGCGCTTTACTTTTCCATGTTTGCCGTATCCATGCTTTTAACCATAGTCTATGCCTTTTTTTGGCATAGACATTTTGATGTAAATATTACCATTCTTTTTATCTTAATTTCGATATCCAATCTGGGATTTTGGTTTCGAAATATCTCGCCTGATCTTCCACAGGCACTTTTGGCTAATAAAATCACATATATCGGAGGATGTTTTTTGCCCTATTTCATTTTAATGTGTGTTTTGAATCTCTGTGACATCAGAGTAGGCAGATTTTTAAAAATAGTTCCCCTTGTGATTAGTGTATTAGTATATTTTTCCGTGCTGAGTGTGGGATATTATCCATGGTTTTATAAAGAAACCGCCTACATAAAAGCAAACGGAGTGGTTCGCTTACAGACCACCTATGGTCTGATGCATACGGTCCATTATATGGTGCTTTCTGTATATTTAATAGCTGCTTTTGCAGTGATTATTTACAGCTTTTTTAAAAAAAGGCAGGTTTCACATACGATTTTATTCTTTCTTTTTGTTCCTGAATTGATCGCTATTATGGGGTATTTTGGCAACCGTCTTTTTGGATTTGGTTTTGAAATCATCCCGATAACTTATGTCTTTGCAGAAGTGGTTTATCTTTTGATCGTGCACAGAATGGAGCTTTACAATGTCAGTGATACCGTAATCGACTCTATGGTGCAGACCGGCGATACCGGATTTCTTTCTTTGGATTTTAAATTTCATTATCTGGGGAGCAATGAAACTGCCAGAAAATTTCTGCCGGAGCTAGAGCTTTTAAATGTGGATCTGTGCATAGAAACCGTAGACGAACTGAAAGGGACTGTTCTGGCGTGGATCAGGCGTTTCGAAAAGGACAATTCCCTGGCAGATAATTTATATGAGAAGAAGGCTGCAGCGGATAAAGAGGAGGACAGGATTTATCAGGTAACAGTAAATTATCTGTATGACGGCAGGAGGAAAAGAGGGTATCAGTTGTTTTTTACTGATGACACGAAGAACCAGAAATATATTTCACTCATGAACAGCTACAATGCAGAGTTAGAGGTGGAGGTGGAGGAGAAAACACGCCACATCATCGATATGCATGACAATTTAATTCTGGGAATGGCAACGATGGTGGAAAGCCGTGATAATTCCACCGGTGGTCATATCCGGCGTACTAGTGAGGTAGTGCGGCTTTTGATTGAGGAGACGAAAAAGGATAATGCTTTAAAGCTTTCGGAGAAATTTTGTAAAGATCTTATCAAGGCGGCACCGATGCATGATATCGGAAAAATAGCAGTAGACGATGTCATACTCAGAAAACCGGGACGTTTTACGGATGAAGAGTTTGAAAAGATGAAAGCACATGCTGCAGAGGGAGCAAAGATTGTTCATGAAATTCTAAAAGAAACGGATGATGAACATTTTAAAATGATTGCAGAAAACGTTGCGCATTATCATCACGAACGATGGGACGGTTCCGGGTATCCGAACGGTCTGAAAGGAGAGGAGATTCCTCTGGAAGCCAGAATTATGGCAATTGCAGATGTATATGATGCTCTGGTCAGTAAACGTGTTTATAAAGAAAGCATGTCTTTCACGCAGGCAGATTCTATTATCATGGAGGGCATGGGAAAGCATTTTGATAAAAGACTGGAGCCGTATTATGTCAGAGCAAGGGCACGGTTAGAGGAATATTATTCTGATTAAACAGAAAAAAGCGGGCAAGCCCGCTTCAACTCCCCACCGCCACTCATGAGAGGCTTGCATGCTTTGTGTGCCAGACGCATGTTGCAAAGCAACTAATATCATTATGCGTCTGTGCACATCCTCGCAGAGCAAAAACACTACTCTATACTCTGCGTCCAATACTCCTGATTATAAATATCCGTCAGCCGGTAGGTCAGCTTTTTCTTTCCGGCACCCACCGCGACATCACTAACCGTCATCCGGTCAGTGACCGTAATCTGCTCTCCCATCAAATAACTGTCCTCATAGGTTCCGTCATAGGCATAGTAATCACAGACAAAATCTAACGTATCTCCCTCTTTTAACTCCGTCCTGCTCTTTGCGATCGTCTCCGTTTCTCCGTTTACATAATCCGTCGTCGCTCCTGCAATAAAACCCTCCGGCTTCTCATCCGTAAAGACCAGAATTAAATCCGCTCTTTCTCCATTTAAAAGTACAGGCACCCGGCCGGTAATCGTATAGGAATCACCACCCTCCTCTGTCGTATCCAGATGATAATACGGAACCACCTGACCATTGATGGCAAGCCATGTTCCACTCGTATCTGCGATTAAATTCCCCTCATCATCATACTGAAACATATTATCCAGCCCTAAATCCACATACCCCTTTCCGTCATCATAAAACATGTTCAGGTCAATCTCATGCACAAGCTCCCACTGGCTTTCGGAAAGCTTTAACAGAAACTGTCCGTTTTCCTTCACCCAAAAAAGATTTTCGGCATCCAGATGATTCATAGCAATATAATCACTCGTCTTTTTATCCGAAAGCTCACGGTCCGCATAGTATTCCGTATTCGAACCGTCTAAATCCTCAATACTGCTCCGGTTCTTCATAAACGAAGATAAAAGCTGCCCGATGACGGCAGTGCTGTTTGATGTCCCGCCGGAAAGCGCACTTCCGAGGAGGGAACCGAAAGGATTCGTACTTCCTCCTGCTGCCACCTGTCCACTCGTTTCCATACCGGCAAACTCCCGGATACATTTTGCATATTCCTTATCTATGCCAATCGCCTCATAGGTGCTGCATGCTGTATCCACATAGGAAGTCCTCTTATACGGAAAATAAATGGAGACTCCGTTTGCATTCGTCATATCAGAAGAAGTACGGTTATATTTCACCGCATCTTTTAGCACCGAAGCTAACTCCTGCCCTTCCTTCGTATTCATATTCTGTGACAGATGCACGAGATCCACCTGATCAATCTGGGATCTGACCGCAAATTCCCTCGTCTGATAACGGGCATTTGACACCTTTTTATAATCCTTATTTACGATAAGCGAGTTTAATGACTTCGAAAACTTCGTAAACTTATCCGGCATCGTATTCGCAAACTCTGCCAGATCAATCAGGGATAATGTCGTCTTCTGTCCCGGACATCTGGCTGCACAAGCATTCGTATAGTCATCAATGATATTTTTCCCAAGCTCTAAAGTAGACATGGAGGTATTTTTTCCAAGCTTCGTAAGCCAGTTCGTATAGTACCAGCCGATTCCCGGCTCCGTTTCCTCTGAAGCCAGAAGATAATCTCCGAAATCATCTAACATCAAAGCTGTCTCTGCCGTAGCCATCAGACACGCATCAAAGCCGATGATGTCAAAGGTCGTACCGCCTGCCTTTAATGCCTTCTTGATTCCGCTAAGACTCATGGAACCGCTTTTTTTTATACTTTTCATCGTAGCCATACCCACTCACCGAGCCGCCGCCATGATCCCAGAGGATAAGCTCGTTCCGGTTCGCCGGAAAATTTTTCGTACACCATTTGATAAATCCCGCCAGAGTATCCGGATCCGTCATAGGCTTTTCCCCGTCATCCTTTACCAGACAGGTCAAGCCCCCGTCTTTCACCTGATAAATCTGATTCGTACTGCTGCTGATGCCTTTCGTTTTCCACTGGGTACAGCCACCTGTATAGACAATCAGATTGATATTTTCTCCGAAATCTGCTGCTGCCATTTCGGATAAATCGTTTGTCGCCATCCCGCTTTTCGACTCCAGATCCGTTCCGCACATATAAACCATAAAGGTGATTTCATCCTTCCCACCGCCCTTTATGACCGTTCTTTTCGCTCTGGAGCCATCCGCTACCGTAGTATTTACTTTATAGTTTTTATTGGATTCTTCCGAAAAAGTGGTATTTACATTCGTGCCGGAGTTCGTACCGGAATGATTACCGATTGGCAGATTCCCACTGAAAAACATGTAGAGAAGCGCAAGGATAATCACAGGCAGACTGACTCCGCCCCCGATAGCCGCACGCTTCCCCGTGCTTCTCCCACCGGAGTTTCCACCACGGGGAGCACCGACAGGTCCTCCTCCAAGCCCGCTTCCTCTCCGGTAAACATTTCCACCGCCTGCGGTCACATTTTTCTCTCTGCTTCTAGGTCTGTTATCTGGCATTTTCCCATCCTCCCTGTTTGATAACTCATTCTACCACATTTTTCAGGGAAAAGCCAATATTCTGAACACGGAATCCATATGATAATAAACTATGATAACGGGTGAAAAAAAAATTGGAACAGCCTGACACTTGACAAAACGATAAAAATATCTATAATGAAAGAAACGTAATTCATGTAATTCATATATATATATGGTAGGAGTTTAGGGAAAGGGAGCCAAGATATCAAAACATGTAAAACAGGAGGTAGTATGATGAAACAGACAACGACAGGAAAACTTACATTGACAGCACTTTTTGCTGCTGTGATATGTGTAGCGACGGTAACCATTAGAATCCCGATTGCTCCGACGAATGGATATATTCATTTAGGAGATGCTTTTGTTATTCTGGCAGGAATCCTTTTAGGTTCCGGGTATGCTGCCGTGGCAGCAGGAACAGGGGCTATGTTCGCGGATATCATAGGCGGATATTTTATTTATGCACCGATTACATTTATCATCAAAGCTCTGATGGCAGTCAGTGTTTGGCTGATTTTTTCCAGAACGGCAGAAGAGAAATACAGGGAACCTTCCCTGCCAAAGCAGAGGCACGAAACAGTCAGATGCTTTATCGGCGGTATAGCAGCTTCTATCATCAATGTATCCGGATATTTTATCTTTGAATGGGTTCTCTATGGAGCGACTGCCCTTTTAGGTATACCGGGAAATATCATTCAGAGTGTTTCCGGTCTGGTCATCTCCACATTACTTTATCCGGTTGTGAAAAAAGCGTACCAGCTGGTCCGGGCAGAAAAATAATATTTCAAAAATCGAGTAGGAGGAATTTCTCTTATGAGAAATTCCGACCTCTTCTTTATAATTTATTCATATGCATTTCATCAATGTACTCCATCGAGTGTATCATCCTATCAGCAAAAAATTCATGAGGCGTATTATATTCGATAGAATCGAAGTATTCCACCCTATATTCTGGTGGAATGGTTACATAGCCATATCCGGATTGCAAAAACAAAATATTAGAAAGTATTCTGCCGGTTCTGCCATTTCCATCGAAAAACAGGTGGATGCGTTCAAAATTTCGTTTGAGATCATTTCCCTTCAACTATGCGTGATAGTAGGATATATGATGGTTACAGATCACATCCGGTTTGCCGGATTTCAAATATTTCCTTCCTGTGGAACCGGAAAACCCTGTTCCTTCACATACTCTATC
Organism: Lachnospiraceae bacterium; assembly: GCA_017476305.1. Classification (GTDB taxonomy): domain Bacteria; phylum Bacillota; class Clostridia; order Lachnospirales; family Lachnospiraceae; genus Butyribacter. The sequence goes on along the minus strand of JAFVAA010000911.1, from coordinate 2,350 downwards.
AAAGAAAGCTCTGATTTCAGCTCCCCCAGCGCCGGATAAGTCTTACGCATTCGCATCGCCGCCTCGTACTCCTTCTCTGCTGCCGCCTCATCCCTTTTATAAATTAGATCATACGCATACATTGTCCTTTTTTTCGAAATCTGTGTCTTACCAGATGCCTTTATGTACCCCTCTAATTCCTTATCATAAAGCGCATCGATTTCCTCCCTGGAGGCCCCGTTCATGACCTTGCAAAATAAAAGCTCTGATTTACACTCCGACACATAAATCGAAATCAGATTTTTATCTTCGATACATTCCCCAAAAAGCTTTTCTGCCGCCCCAAAATCCTTCCTGTCAATAAAAAGAGAACCTCTTAGCATTTTTTCAATTCCATGATAGATTCCCTTCGATGAATCTTCCATCCGAAATAATTCTTCCGGAATTTCAGATGGTATATACCCCTGATATAAAAGCCCGTTGATTCGGAGCTGTTTATATAAAGACACCCGGACTGACTTATTTCTACTAAGTTCCACCAGATTATAGCCATCATTTGCTACCTGAAGCTTCATAGGGATCAGGTTAAACAGACCTGAAAGCAGAGACCAGACACCGAAAATCACCAGTGCTGCCTTCCCGTATTTATTTTCACAAAAAAGACCGATCGGCAGAAAAATCCCCGCAGTAATGAAATTAAAAAGCCCTCCTCCCAAATGGTACAGAAAAAAAGGAACCTCCTCCGGCTTTTCACTTTCCGGTGGCATCAAAAGACACTGCCCACCTGTCCCCGGTATGTGAAACCTTTTCAGCAACAGTTTCCCATCCCCTTTAATCCATGTCAAAGAACCAATTCGAAAAGAAACGAACGTATATCCCGTCAGATGCCCCATCACAAAATGTCCGCCCTCGTGTATGATAACAGACGCATAAAAAGACAAAATCAGACAAAAAAGTGCATACGCAAGCTCCGGATAAGAGCTTTTACTCGTCGCCAGATATCTCCCCAGAATAGCTCCCATGATTCCGCCAATGACCAGAAAAATGATATAACTTAAAATTTTCTCTTTTTTCATACATGACCTCATTTCTATATTGATATCGTTAGTTACTTGTTCGCAAAACACCTTTGTAGTACTGAGGAACGGCTGTGAATAGGTATGCTCAACTTATACTCAGTAACGGAATTTAATTCCGTTACTGAGTATACCTATCCCTTTACTTACAGCACGCTGTAATCTCCCTGTACAATCCTAAGGATTCCTCCGACTAACTCCTTTGCAGGCTCCACATCCAAATCCGCCACTGCTGCCTGAAGCCTCCGCAGCTTCTCTCCGGCCTCCTCGGGATACCGATATTTTAAAAGCTCTGCCATCTGTTCATCCGCGGAATCCACGTCAAAATCCTCTAGTGCACTCTTTAGAATCTCAAATCTGGCTAAAATAATCGAAAAATCCTCTATCGGTAATTTCTCCATCTCAGATTCTTCTCCAATTCCAAATACCCCTTTTATTTTGTCCTGATAGGAATTCCATGCAGCCATAAAAATTCCATGCATGGAATCAATCACCCCTGTATCTCCATCTCTTGCCGCATACTCCAGTGTAAAATCACGGTACCATACCGGTAGCCGCATAGAGCCGTAGCGACGATCAGAAAGAAATCCGAAGTCGAACACAGCAGATCACCAATCTGAATGCGCGCAAACCGCTCCGCAAGCTCTCCATCCGTCCGGAGCCAAATAATGACCACTATACTGATAATCGTTAAAATGATATTTGTCAAATAATACGTTTTTTCCTTTTTTACCAATCAAAAGTCCCCTTTCCTCTATTGGCTATGTTCTGTCATATCCTGATTTCCATTTTTCTCCCTATAAATCAAAAATCTCCTCCAAGCCCCTGAAAAAAAACATAACAAATCCTTCTCAAAAAATGATAAAATACTCCTTAACAGTATATCATACTACAAATATAATTGCATTAAAAAAATCGAAGCGGAACCCCTCAGGATTCCGCTTTCCTATCTGTTTTCAAATTTTTCATTCTTCACTCACTGTCGGCAGGCTCGAAAGATTATTTTCCTCCGTATCATCCGGAATGGATTTCAGATATTCGGTATCGCCATTGTGCGCAATCCCGACTCCCTTTATCTTCCCTTCTCTGGCAAGGCTCACTCCTTCCTCCTGCGTGATAATCCTGTCATCCGAAAGCTGATACCCGGTCACTCTCCCGCTCTTTTTCACCAAACCCGTAATCGACAGCGCATCCTCTGCCGGCGTAGGAATCTCATCCAAAGCCGACTTTGGTAAATCGGTATTTGCATCTGAACTCATATAGAAAACCTCCTTTTTCCTGACTATACTTTATAC
>JAFVAA010000910.1 GCA_017476305.1 Lachnospiraceae bacterium | reverse complement strand
ATTAGACCGGAATACATATAAAGAGAAGTATTTCCTCTTTTCGCTCTGGAAAATGCCATCAAAAAGCCTCCCAAAAGCATAGGAAGAGACATTGTAAGCGATGGTCCGATGCTTGCAAAAAGAGATTTCTTTTTTTCCTCTCCCTTTTCCGGTGGTGCTTCTATCTCGATTGTTCCAGAATCCAATTTTTCATAATTTCTGGGAGCCCGGTGATAGGTAATTCCACCAATCCCAACACTCTTACGATTGTCAGCTTTCAAATACATTGTGGCATTCTCTGATAAATGAAACGTTTTTAAAAACTTTTCATCAATTCTTACCCGTTCATCAGCCGCATCAATCGCCAAAACGTCCCCTAAATAAACCATATGTAATCCTAAAATATTGATATAAGAACCAAATTTTAATTCCATACCGCTTTTTGTCCAGACAGAATTCACATAAATCCCATTTTGACCGCTATTTACTATCTCAAATCCTTTATTCGACCGTTTAATCACTGCATGGTGTTTTGAAACCATCCCACGATAGTCATAACAGATATGATTTTCCGGGCTTCTCCCGATTTGAATTTCATTCACTCCATAAAGTGAAAATTTCCGATAGACATGTAAAGAAGAATCTACCCATTTTACAAACAGATGAATCGCATCCTGAAAGATGGAATGAAGTGTCAGACCGGAACCATCCTCCAGATTGGCATACTCCACCCTGCGATTTTCATTAACAATGGAATAATATTTATCACGCTTGATTTTCCAGATACCATCCAATACCTCCAGATGAAGTTTCAAATCCTCTTTCAACCGAAAATAATTGCTGCGAAGTGTAATCTCATGATCGGCATTTTTTACAGATGGTAATATAAATTCTTTAAATGCAGCCTTTGAGTAAATTGAAATCACAAGTCCCACTGCGGCTACCTCCTCTTTTCATTCTTTAGTGATTCTTCTAACTCTGAATATCGTCTTCTTTCTGAAGCTTTTTCTTTTTCAGACTCAATTTCCTTTATTCGTTTATTAAAATAAATGCATAGCATAGCAGCCAACAGGATACCTGCCAATTCATATATGACGATTGCTAAATCGGATTTCATAATGCCCAAAAAATGATTCATATCTATACTCCTGATACTAAATTCTCTATTTTATTTCTGTACCTTTGTCCATACAGACTTCGACAAATTTAAATGCAGAACAGGACGGATGCCCATATATTCATACGTGTCCATGCTATAGTATTCCCCTTCGCCACTTACAAAAACAGCCTCATAACTAGTATGTCCCGGTGAACGCAGCCACCATGTCTGAGATGATTCTGCCATCATACTACCGACACGTTCTGTATAACTTGTATCCGGGGCAATAATATCCACCATTTCATCTGAGGATTCATTTACAGATAAGAGATAGATTTTATCATTTGTATCATTTCCGCCCTCTGTGCCCGTTTCAGATTCATCTTCATTTTTCACAGCTGCCGATAGTATAGCATTTCTTTCCTTCTCATCAAATGCAGATAGAAAAAAATCTTCGTTTAACCATTTTCTCAAGCTGCAATTTTCCCATGTGGTTTTAACTACCCTCTCATTATACTTATTTACATCTAAAACTTTATTTGATAGCAGGAATGCATCATTCCCTTCCACTGACAACACTTTCCATTCTATTGGTTCCATATCGTCATCCTTATTTGCAAGTCCGTCATTGTTTGTATCACTTTGCCAATAATTTCCAAAACAAATATTACTCCCCTGCAGACTATCATAATTTTTTGTATCAAATAGACCTGAATTTTTTGCTACTATCACCAAAACTATGATTGCCAAAGGAACAATACTGACAAGAATAAAACGCTTAATACCTTTCTTTTCTTTTTGCTCTTGTTTTTCTGTTGATTGCTGCAAAGAATCCATTCCAGCATCACTTTGTTTGCGAAGCACTTCCCTTTCCATACTTTTTCTTTCTTTTTTATTTCCTTCGGCATGATCTTTATCCTCATCTGGTTCCGGCTTTTTCACAGCCTCCTCCTCATT
>JAFVAA010000909.1 GCA_017476305.1 Lachnospiraceae bacterium | reverse complement strand
TTTATCTAACTGCTCAAAAAGGGAAAGCACGAACTCGGACTTGTCTATCAACGGATTTCCGTCACCATATCCCTCTACCATGTCCATAGCGTTGATATGGTCTTTGCTCCCTGCCGCTATCCGTATCACTTCCCCGCCCATTGCTTCAATGAGCGAAGCATACTCCCTTTCCGGATCACAGATGTGCCGGACTTTTTTTCCATCCCTTCATTGCATCCCCTGCTAAACTGCCGCCAGAATACATATTTTCACCAAACAGCAGATGCTTATATCTGGCAAAATTTCCAAAATAATTATTTTCATCCCTGCCAAGATGTGCGTGTCCTAAGTCGAACCCGCTTGTCTTTAACCTGTATAGGCAGAACTCATAAAGTTCATCAGACCATTCAAGGGCTGCCACGCCTTTCTCCTTCCGATACTGATTTTGTATCTGAAAAGCCTTTTTCCCTTTGTCCTTTGCGGTCACTTTCCTGCTCTTGAATACTCTTACCCTGTAACGGTATGTCTTAACCTTTTTATTTTTCATGGTGCATTTCACCGTAACCGTTGCATTTCCTTTTACCTTTCCGGTAAATTCGATCCGCCTGTCCTTCCGGTCTTTTTTATATACTGCCTTTACTATGGTCGGATCACTGCATTTCACTTTAATTTTTTTTGCCTTGTCTATCGCTTTTAGGCGTTTTGTCAGCACTCCTGTTCCTCTAAGGTCTATCTTTACATCTATGGTCTTTGCATGAACGGTATGCCCCGTCAGCAAAAAGCCTGTTCCTAAAACTACCATCAATCCTGCCAATCCTCTTTTCCATGCTCTCATATCCACCGCCCCTTTCTTTTGTGCTTATGATCTATCGGTTACTTTACCTAAAGGATAGCACAAATAAGGGATTTCGGAAACTGTGCAATCTCTGGGATTGCAGTCTGGAGGATTACCAGCCGAAGTAGTGGATAGCCACCATATTTTTCTTTTTCGGCTGGTATCTGCTGGTAATCCAGAGGGTGGGGTGTGGGGAGGGAGAAGCTGTGAAAGCGGAAAGCCAAAAAAAGCGTGGCTATCCCCTAGCGGAAATCTACCGTTCTTTTTCCCTGTTCCTTTCCCTTTTCCTGTATAATTCCAATGCCTTTATGATTATATCTTCCATCTGTTGATTGGACGTCCCTTTTGGAAAATATTTCTCTATCTTGTTCATTGGCATTTTGAATTTTTCTATCTGGTTCGGTTTTTCCTCTGCCAGAATGGAAAGCATGACTTCTGGATTTAACTTTCCTTCCTCTGATGTTGTACAATAAAAATTGACACCCTATTCTCAAGGATTTTGATATAATGATAATCAATCAGAGAATAGGAGGAAAATATGGCAAAAAAACAAGAACATATGACATGGAGTACAAAGCGCAGGCAGTAAAACTGGCACAGGAAATAGATGGACATAAAGCTGCTGAAGAATTAGGTGTTCCGGATGGTACTATCTACTGTTGGGTAAAGGCATTTAAAGAAGGGCGTTTAAATGCTCCATCAGCAGTTC
>JAFVAA010000087.1 GCA_017476305.1 Lachnospiraceae bacterium | reverse complement strand
TTTCATTTTTCCGTTTTTTGTCTGTGACCGTAATCCTGCGTGCCTCCGGAAGATATACGGTAAAAACCTGTACCTTTACAATTTCATGCAAACCTAAGATGTTATGGGGTGCATTATGATATCCGGCTATAAGCTCATCATACTCCACCCAGTTAATCCATTGATCCAATTTTTCCTGCATATGCTACCCCCAATTCATTGTTTTTTGCGTTATCATTCGAAATGAACCATAACTGCTGCTATCTTTTACCAGACAGTAATATCTTTCGTCCGGCAAAAATGACCATCGGTCATTTTTGAAATTCTTCCTCCCTCATACGCCTCAACTATTGTCTATCATACCACATTTATAGCAGCTCCGTCTACTATTTTCTCAAGGTATTTTCAAATACGTAATTTTCAAGTTACACTTCACACGGCAATGGCATTTTTAGTCAATATGTTGAAACAGGCAACTGCTACGGATTCGGGCTGATCACCTTCGTCGCTTCTTTTGGAAGAATATCCAGCCTGTGTCTGAAAGTGCTTCCGGGACTAAATCTTAAAAGCTGCGCATACGTCACCAGACAGAACCTTCCATCCCTGCGCCTTGGTGTAGTATCCAGATGATACCACCCACCCTTTACATACACCAGATTCCACCAATGACGGGATCTCGCTCCATATCTCGTAACCTGCAGGTTCGGAATCCCTGCCCTGGTCAGCAAAAGCCTCGTCATGCTGTAAAATGTAAAGCAGTCCCCTCTCTGATAGCGGATGCCATCTACCGCCCTCGCTCTCCAATTCGTATGGATTCCCGTCTCCGTATAGGAACTGCGCCCCTTCACATATTTATAGATTGCCCGGGCCTTCCTTTCATCCGACCAGCCCGTTCTCGTGATGGAGCGAAGGATATCATCTGCAATGCCCTCCGCCGTACCCACCTTATATACCTGCACCTTCGCCCACGCCTTTGCGGTATTCCCGGACTTATCCTTTGCCGTATAGTAGACTTTATAAAGCCCCTACTTCTCCCAGTTGATTTTACTGGTATCCACCTTAAAGCTGACCTTTCCATCCCTGTCATCCGTCGCCTGTACATGATCCTTAAAGGTATAGCTGTTTTTCCTGTCTGTATAGCACACCCGGAGCGTCAGACCGGAATAAATGCTCTTTTTCCCGATCCAGCCACGAAACACCGGTGCCTTTTTATCCTTCGTGCCCCAGGTGATCGTTCCTTTTTTCGTCGCGGCAAGATAGGTATAGAGTGCCTCTCCCGCATAGAGCTTCACCTTCGTGAGCTTCATGGCGCTGAGCTTTCCACTGTAATCCCCCTTGCAGCTCACCCGCACTGAGCTTTTTCCCGGTGCGATCTTTTTTGCCGTCAATACCACGGTTTTTTTCTTTGGCACCCACTCTGTGACCGTGACCACCCTGGTAGTCACCTTTGGTGTGGCAGATGGAGCTTCTGAAGTCGCCGGACTCTCCGACACTACAGGCTCCTCTGATGCTGCCGGACTCTCTGATGCCGTCGGGCTTCCAGGCTCTGCCGAAACCGCCGGATTCTCCGTTACCACGGGTTCCCCTGATGCCGCCGGATTCTCCGATACCACAGGTTCCTCCGATGCCGCCGGGCTCTCCGTAGCTGCCGGTGTTTCCGTCACTGTGACGGTTTCCTCCCTGGTCACTTTCTTTAAAATCTGAATTTGATAGTAAAACTGTATCTTTTTCACCGTTCCGGTCTTGGAGTGATTCTTCACTATCGCAGAATACGTATAGTTTTTGGAATCACTTCTTTTTAAACTTTCGCCCTTTAACTCCACTTCGTCATAGGATACCGTCAGATTCGGTTTGTTTGCTGCGTCTGCTTTCATGACAGGTTCTTTTCCCCATACAGGAAACATTCCTGT
>JAFVAA010000908.1 GCA_017476305.1 Lachnospiraceae bacterium | reverse complement strand
ATAAAAAGCAAAAGATAAATGGTGGAAAGCAGTATAAAGTAACATTTGATATACAGTTTGATCTGCCTGCGTCATTTAAAAAATCTGAAATCGATCTGATGGCCAGGGAAGGCGGAGGCAGCTGGTATTATATTACAGCAGTAGATTATCAGACAAAGGAAGTGCTTGAATATAATAATAAATATGGTGTAAAGGTTACACAGGGAAAATGGAAAGATTCCGGATTAAAAAAATATTATGGAACATGCGGGAACTGGTATCGGGATTATAAGACGGCAAAAACAAATGTGACCATAACTTATCCAAAGGAATATAAGGATCTTTGCATTTTAGCCGGCGGGTGTGCTGATCGCTTTGGTGCGGGAGAAAGCATAGATTGGCAAGGGTGGAAAAAATACTTCCGCTCAAAAAATGCCACGTTAGCTTCAGGTATTATGACGGGCTGGAAAAGCAGTCAAAAATCAGTCTGCCACGGCATGCGTGTAAAATGATCCGTCAAATAGTTCTTTGAAAGGAAAGGGCAGAGCCATTGGATTCTGCCTTTTCCGGCAAGGGTTTATTTTTTTGAAAGGGAGGATATATATGTTCCAGAAAAAATTTTTGTCGCTGCTAACAGCAGTTTCCCTGACGGTAGCTTCCTTTAGCGGGGGAATCACTGCACCGGTGGCAGCGGAGGCTTCCAGTACAGAAACGATAGTGCTAACAAAGGAGGATTGCATGACATATGATGTGTTTATGTCCTCTTTAAAAAAAGAGGGTTTAAGTGGCTGGCATCGTTCTGTTTATGGTGAAGGAGAATGTGATGCCGGTGGGATTGGTATTACCTATGCATCGAAAAGAAAAAAAGTTGTCGATGATGCACAAGAGGATAAATACCACTATGAATATAATGAAGTGAACGATTATTTTTGTTTTAGTCCTACTTATTTTTCGGATCATGAGATCTATTACTATAAATTGGATCATTTTCTCACAGAAAATGATAAGCTGACGATCCGGTTCTATATTAATGATGACTTTTATAAACTTGATTTAGAGGGGAAAACATTAAGTACTTGGAAAGAGCTTTATGAGGCTGAGGGATATTCAACTGATGAAATGCCGATTTTATCTAATCCCTCCTATATTTTTCATGTTCCTATGGAGCTGGAAACTCCTCAGGACAGAAAAGGCAGCAGTACGGAAGATCATCCAGCCACGGAAGCTCCAGGCTCCCGGACGATTACCATAAAAAAGGAGGACTGCATTTCAGAAGATGCGTTTCGCTCCTATTTAGAAAAGGAAGGTCTTTCATCTTCTTCCTATTGGGAAAATTCTAATGCGAAAGTGGAGAATGTGAAACGATATGAACGGGTTTATGTCGCTTCTACTGGTCAATATAGCTATGAAGAAATTTATGTCGATGATTATTTATGCCTGTCCGGTGGAGATGGTGAGAACTACTATTATAAGCTGGATGAAATCAAAGAGGGGAGTCAGCTCATCGTAAATTATTCCATAGGAGATGATGTTTATAAGAATACGATGGAGAGAATAAGTGCTGATGATCTGAATCGTTATTATAATGGATTGGATGAGAATTCCAATGGGGATTATAAGTATTTTTCCGAGACTTCGCATGTTTTTCATTATATAGTAAGTGTTGAGAGTTTGGAGACAGGGACATCTGCCGGGACAGATAGCGAGATGGAAAAAGCGGTAAAGAAGCTGGTCGTTCATAAGCCGGTGAAAATTCCAAATGTTACTCTGCCAAAGCTGAAAAAGGAAAAACTGTCTGATGATATCATCGTCGGGAAAAAAGGAAAAGATCTGCCGGATATAGGGTGGGTATGTAATATCATAATAAAAAAGGGAAGTCTGAAAGAGGCAGCTAAATTACATAAATATTTGAAAAAATATAAAGGGAAAAAATACAAGGGAAAGTATCCGAGTTATCAAGTACACCTAAAGATAAAAGCATCAAACATGTCACAGGCAATGAAAAAAATGGACAAGCTGCAGAAAAATTTAGGATATGTGAATAAATATGGAATTCAAGTTCTTGCAGAGGATGATAGTGACCATTACTATTGCATGAAAAAGGGAAAATATTTTATCACAAATTATGATTGGT
>JAFVAA010000907.1 GCA_017476305.1 Lachnospiraceae bacterium | reverse complement strand
GCTTGCTTTTATATGGCAAGGGATGGAGGAGACTATGATTCAGTGCAAAGGGAAGATTGCGGTACTTACCAGTGGTGGAGATGCGCCGGGGATGAATGCGGCGATACGTGCAGTAGTTCGTACGGGAATAGCAAAGGGATATGAGGTATTTGGAGTAAAAAGAGGATATAATGGTCTTTTGAATCGTGATATGAAGCTGATGACATTTCGTGATGTGTCGGAGAAGCTTCAGCATGGCGGGACTTTTTTGTTCACTGCCAGAAGTGCGGAGTTCGGCGAGGATGACGGAAAGCGAAAGGCGGCGAAGATCTGTGAGGAAATGGGAATTGATACATTGGTCGTGATCGGTGGAGATGGTTCCTTTACCGGTGCGAAGGATTTGTCAAAGTATGGTGTAAATATCATCGGAATTCCCGGAACGATTGATTTGGACATTGCATATACGGAGTATACGATTGGCTTTGATACAGCTGTAAATACGGCGATGGAGGCGATTGACCGTTTGAGGGAAACTTCGAATTCCCATGAGCGCTGCAGTGTGGTAGAGGTCATGGGGCGTTCCGCAGGGTACATAGCTCTGTGGTGCGGTATTGCGAATGGTGCAGAGCAGATCATTCTTCCGGAGGAGTTCAATAATGACTATGATGCACTTATCCAGGTCATCAAGAGTAATCGTGAGTCAGGGATGACACATCAGATCATCATAAATGCAGAAGGGATTGGTCACTCCTATGGTCTGGCAAAGAGGATTGAGGAAGCGACTGGAATGGAGACGAGAGCTACGATTTTAGGACATCTGCAGCGTGGCGGAAGTCCGACGGCGAGAGATCGTGTCTATGCTTCCGTGATGGGTTCTTATGCTGTAGATGTGATCGATCAGGGAAAGAAGAACCGTCTGATCGGGTACAAGGATGGACATGTTTATGATATTGATGTGGAAGAAGCATTTGCCATGAAGAAGAATATTGATGATTATCAGTATGAGGTCGCGAAGATTCTGGGTACCAGATGTGATTATAAAAATGTCTAGTAGCTTAAAGCTTCATATGAGGGAAACGAAGGTATTCGTTTTTCTTTGCGCCGATTGCGAGGCATTGCTTTTTACAGCGACGCATGTACTGTAAAAAGCCTTTTAAAAAGACTGTGACACAAACATACTTTTACTGAAAGATGGTTCGTGTGGACAGTCTTTTTTTGAAATGATGGAGGTTGTTTTGCGTTTCAGTTTCCATACATGTGGGAACTGCAGCCGTTTGGAAACTTTTGCAGCGACTGTGGGCGGAGAACAGATGAGTGGATGAAAGAAGGGGCGATGGAGAGAGAAGATGAATGAAAAGGTACTTCATACAGTGGAATATGATAAGGTGGTCAGGATGCTCTGTGAGCAGGCAGATAGTGATGCGGGAGAGGCTCTTTGCAAAAAGCTGCTTCCTATGACAGAAAGGGAGGATATCCTTTTGGCGCAGAGAGAGACCTCCGATGCACTGACACATATTTTGACGAAGGGCGGGGTTTCCTTTCAGGGCACGAAGGATGTCAGGGAAAGCCTGAAACGACTGGAGATTGGCGCAGTTTTAAGTATGAAAGAGCTTTTGGAGATTTCCATGCTTTTAAATAATGCGGGAAGTGTGAAAAAGTATTTCAGGGATGGCTTAAATGAGGAGGATGAAACAGGGGATTCTCTAAATGAGTACTACCTGCTCTTAGAGCCGGTTTCCCCTTTGATGAATGAGATCAGGCGGTGTATTCTTTCGGATGAGGAAATGGCAGATGATGCGAGCTTTGGGCTTTCGAATGTCAGGAAAGGCCTAAAGCGCTGTGCAGGAAAAATCCAGGAAAAGCTTTCTGAGATTTTATCGGGTTCGAAACGTTCGATGCTGCAGGATGGCATCATTACGATGCGCAATGGAAGGTATTGTCTCCCGGTAAAGGCAGAGTACCGAAATTCCTTTGGCGGTATGCTGCATGATCAGTCGGCCACCGGAGCCACCCTCTTTATAGAACCGGCCTCTGTGGTGAAACTGAATAATGAAATCAGAGATTTAGAGGGAAAGGAAAGAGAAGAAATCGAAAAGGTGCTTTCGGATCTGAGTAATCAGGCAGCAGAGCAGATTTTTTTCATTGAGCAGGATTTTCGTGTTTTAGCAAAGCTGGACTTTATATTTGCAAAGGCGAAGCTTTCGAAAAATATGCGGGGGACGGAGCCGGCGTTTCCGGAGCCCGGGATGATTCAGATAAAAAAAGGCAGGCATCCTTTGATTTCAAAGGAGACGGTCGTACCGATCGACCTGCATCTGGGCCGGGATTTTTCGCTTTTAGTCGTCACGGGACCCAACACGGGCGGAAAAACGGTCTCTTTAAAGACGGTAGGGCTTTTTACGCTGATGGGGCAGGCGGGGCTTCATATTCCGGCGTTTGATGGTTCGTCTTTAAGGATTTTCAGGGAGGTATATGCGGATATTGGCGATGAGCAGAGTATCGAGCAGAGCTTGAGCACGTTTTCTTCCCATATGGTGAATACGGTATCGATTATGGAAAAGGCAGATGGGAACAGTTTAGTGCTGTTTGATGAGCTGGGTGCGGGAACGGATCCGGTGGAGGGAGCCGCCTTAGCGACGGCGATTTTGTCGAATCTTCATGCACGTGGAACGCTGGCGGTGGCGACGACGCATTATAGTGAACTGAAGCTCTATGCGTTGGAAACACCGGGGGTGGAGAATGCCTGTTGTGAGTTCGATGTGAATTCGCTTAGTCCGACCTATAGACTTTTGATCGGAGTCCCT
>JAFVAA010000906.1 GCA_017476305.1 Lachnospiraceae bacterium | reverse complement strand
CGGGATGCACATGACCAGATAGACACCTTCATTTCTGGAGGTTTCAGAGACCTTCTTCATATATCCCGTAAAATACAGAAAATTCCACAGGTTATCGTCCGATTCGTAGATATCCTCATAGGTGATGTCCTCATGGATTCTCTTTTCCACGGTACCTCCTGCGATCAGCTCCTCAAGTTCCTTTTTCGTCTCCGCATCTGCTTTTTCCACCAGATCTTTGATAATCATATTAGAGGATGTATTCGGCCAGTACGGTTCCGGGAGGGCATCGGGATTTACGATGTGCTTTTCGATATACAATATGAGACTCCATGGATTATAGATTTCCGTATCGCCAAAAAGGTAGCCGTCATACCACTGCATGACCTCTCCGATTTTCGACTCAAGACCATAAGCAGCCAGAAATTCTTCCGTCTCCTTCTGCGTAAATCCAAAGCCCTCCGCAAAACTTTCCGAACGGATGGAGACGATGCTCAGGTGATTCAGACCGGTAAATATACTCTCCCTGCTTATTCTTAAACACCCTGTAATCATGGCTCGCTCCAGCACCTCATTTGTCTTTAGGGCAGACTCAAAGAGGGACCTTATGAACCCGACCATCTCCTGGTAAAACCCCTGATAGTAAGCAGTTTCCAGGGGTACGTCATATTCGTCCAAAAGGATGATGACCTTTTTATCATGATACAGGAAAAGACATTCACTCAAAAAGCGAAGTGCAGTGGCATATTTTGCCACTTCTTCCTTCAGTGCCTCCTCCTTTTCTTGTAAAGAGGAAAATCTCCCCATTTTTTCCTCCCACCGGGAAATACCGGAAAGATAATTCTGATATTTTCTTTTATTTTCCTCACTGAATCTGTCAGTGTTCAAGACATACCGGTGCCTGTCATATTCCCGTATAATCTCTTCCCTAAGGCAAAGAAATGCACTGTAGAAATCCGCTTGCTTCGCAGACTTTAAGGACATATGGATAACTGGATACTGTCCCATATGCTTTAGAATCTCCTCTCCTGCACCTGAGACCTTCTTTCCCGTAAAATACCTGCCCTTTTCCACGATATTCCCATGAAGGTCGTACTCCAGCTCAAAAAAGGTACGCAGCATGGAAAGTGCCAGCGTCTTTCCGAAGCGACGCGGGCGGGTAAAGAGCGTTACGATCCCACCCCTCTCCAGAACCTCCTTTATCAACATAGTTTTGTCTACAAAATATAAATCCTCATCTACAAATCTTTTATAATCCTCATATCCGATTCCCAGTCTTTTCACACAATCCCCTCCTCCTCAAAGCCATGGTATGGATACAGCCTCCTGTATTGTTTCTTTCATCATACCAAATATCCATAAAACTTCCGTTTCCTATTTTCCAAATCCTGCCATACGCATCATCTGAAAGTGATTGTATCATAAAAATGTCCATACTTTCTGGACATCCCGAAGTTGCGAAGCAACTTCCATGATAAATGTGTCAGCATTTATTTTATCATAAAAATTTCCACGCCTTTTGGACATAACAGAAATTTGATGGTTTTGCAATTTTCCATGATAAAAACGCTCTGCGGTTTTATTTTATCATATTTATTGCGCACGTTTTCTGCGCATAACACAAATCTGCTGTTTTTGCAAATTTGCATGATGAACGCTTCAGCGTTCATTTTATCATAGAAGAATTAAAAAAGCAAAAAGCCTCCAAAGAATATTCTTCAGAGACTTTTTCGTTTTACAAAACACCTTTTCCGGCAATGGAAAAATACTGCAAACTTATATGACCTTTTAGGTATCCGACATTATGCCAGCAGCCACTCCGCTACTTCATCAGCCACCTTCAGATTCTCTTCCTTCTCCATGATACTGCCCGGAACATTTGCATCTCCTGCCACATGCGCCTTATAATCACTAAATCCTGCTGTCGCAAAGCTCTTTAAGTTCGTTTCTACCATGGTTGTATACACGTCCACCGGACCAAAACCGGCAAAGAAATATCCGGCAAGTTTCTTATCCTTTCTGCCTGCCATAGAAAAATCAGGCTGTGTAAAATCCATGAAGGAATATGTTCTGTCGAGAAATGCTTTTAACTGTGCCGGGAACTGATCCCAATGTACCGGTGCCAGTATTAACATCGCATCACAGGAATCAATCTCCGGAATCAGTGCCGTAAAATCGTCCTTCTGTACACAGTTCGGTGTATGCTGTCTTTTACATCCGTCACAGGCAAGACAGACTCTCACATCCTTCTCTCCGATATGGAATGCCATCACCTCTGCTTTTCCCTCCATCTGCTCCATAAAACGCTTCTCCAGAGCATAGGAATTCCCATTCCTCCTTTTGCTTGCATTGACAATTAAGATCTTCTTCATGCTTTTGTACTCCT
>JAFVAA010000905.1 GCA_017476305.1 Lachnospiraceae bacterium | reverse complement strand
ACGGTCTGCTGATACGTTCGTATCGGTAGATGCCTGAACGGTCAGCTCACGCATTCTCTGGATAACTGAGTGGATCTCTCCAAGTGCACCTTCTGCTGTCTGAATTAATGACTGTCCGTCCTGTGCATTTGCTGAAGCCTGATTCAGACCTCTAATCTGTCCACGCATCTTCTCTGAAATAGAAAGTCCTGCTGCATCATCTGCTGCACGGTTCACTCTGTATCCGGAAGATAACTTCTCTGTGCTGGTTGCTAATAACTTGTTCGTGATTCCTAACTGTCTGTTCGCATTAAGCGAGGTCATATTGTGCTGTACTATCATAATCTTTTCCTCCTTGAACTTACATTCGCATCCATGCGAATGGTGATAAAATAATAGTTGCTCCGATTTTCACGTCCGCACACGCCATAACCGGTATATATATCTGCTTCCTCATCTTCCAGATTCCGAAGCCTGATAACTTTGTTTTAACTTTTACATAATATATATCGGTAGATATATTTTTTTCTTAACACTTTTTTGACATTTTTCTGTAAATTCCTATTTTTTCTTATCTAAAAAATAGCTCTGTCCCTCCTGGTGCTGATTTGCCAAATGCTTCGCATACATGTCTGTTGTCCTGTTGTTCAAACGAAAGCCCTGAATCTCCTGCCTCTTTCTGGCTGCCAATTCCTCAAATTTTCGTTTGTTTCCCTGCTCTATCGCCTGAATCCTGACACCCAGATCCGTATTCTGACGGATCAGATTCTGCATCTCCAAAATACGTGGTTTATATTCCTGTTTATTCTCTTCCAGGTCATTCTTTATTTTCACATAAATCCTTTGAAAGCCCTGATCCAATTCAAGTACCTGTCGGATGAGAGCCTCTTTTGCATCCAAAATTTCTTCAAAAGCTCCTATATCTAAATCCTGCCCCGAAAGTAAATCTTTTTGCTTTTCTGTCCAGGCGAGGATTTTTTCCAGCAGTCCGTATTTTTTCTTTAAAGAATCCTGCATTGCAGAAATATAAACCATTTGCTCTCTCTCCATATATCAAGCTCCTGTCCTCTCAGTCTTAGACAACATTATTCAACCGCATCACTTCAATCCATGTATCGCGCATTGTTTTAATATGCTCCAACGCCTCTTCCAGAACTTCCTTATCCTTTTTCATATTTGCTTCCACAAGTCTGCGATAGATGTAATCATATACCTGATCGAACTCCTTGGCGACCGGATATTTCATGTCAAGGTCCATACGGAGCTGAACAATAATATTCTCCGCTTTCTTGATATTGGTATTTGCCTTTAGGATATTATTCTCCCGAATCCCATCCAATCCCATATTACAAAACTTGATCGCACCATCATAAAGCATAAGGATGATTTTAGCCGGCGATGCTGTCTGTACAGAATTATGCTGATAAAGCTGCGCCGCATTTTTTAGCTGTGCCATTTCTATATCCCTCCAGTATTAGTCTAGCCAAAGAAACCTGCCAGAGAATTCTGCTGTGACTGCAGATTCGCCATTGCCTTTTCCATCGCGGTAAACTGACTATAGTAACGCTCCTCCATATCCGCAAGCTTTGCTTCCCAGGTAGTAATCTCCTTTTTATACTGCCTCATCTGTTCCGTCATCTGCTTGTCATTATAAAAGGTCAAAGCACTGCTGTATTTGCTGGTCCTCATCTTTTTCTGAAGATCTTCATAAAACTTTCCGGTAATCCCCGTCATAATCTCCATCACCAGATCCGGATTCTTATTCAACATGCTTTGTAATTTATTCTGAGAATCCCCGTAAATATCATCATCCTCATCCCCCATAATATGAAGGATACCATTTTCTGTATAATCCGAAGAGGTCATGATTCCAAGAGAAGCCAGGGAATATTTTTTCCCATCGGACGCAGTATAGCCTACCATCATATCATTCCGGAAACTGGAAATCAGACTGCTTAATGTGTCATCCCTGCGGAGCAGGGAACTCTTGACAACAGATTCCCACTTCTCAATCTCATCATCCGTCATCTCTTCCTTCATCTCGCTCGTAAGGACATCATATCCCTTTGCAGTAGCTGCATTATAGCTGGTATTCATCGCCTTTAAGATAGAGTTATATTCTGAGATAAAATCCTTAACAGCATCATATACTGCAGATGTATACTTACTGACCGTAACCGTCAGCTCTGAATCCGTCTTGTCTAAAACATTTAAGGTCAAGCCATTGATCGTCAGCGTAGAGTTCGCACTGGACAATGTAGCACCGTTAAATAAAATCTCTGCATCACTGGCTGCCACAACGACCATGCCGGTGTCACTAAATTTATCACCAGCATCCGTATCAGCTTCCGACCTTTCCTTCACCTCACTGCCATCTATATTCTCTAAGCCTAATCCCTTTAAAGCCACTGAATACTTATCCAGCCCACCTTCTGTATTCATAACCGTATTGTAAGCATTCACTGCATCATCCAAAGTATTCCCACGATCGATGCTGTTTGACGCCAGGAAATCATCATCCGGAGCAATAATAGAATACTCTTTTCCATCCACGGTAATCGTCTTTGCTAGTATTCCTTGGGAAATCGCCGTAGGAATCTCGACATCCTTCATCGT
>JAFVAA010000904.1 GCA_017476305.1 Lachnospiraceae bacterium | reverse complement strand
GTCGATCCGCATACGGTTACGGAAACGGCAAGAAATACCATATCGCCTATGTCGATCCGTATGGCGATTACAATCATAGCAACTGTTCCGATTCTTGTAGTCTATCCGTTTTTACAGAAATATTTTGTGGGCGGTATGACAATGGGAGCGGTGAAAGATTAAATCAATAAAAAAGAAAGGTGGAATAATTTATGAGAAGAAACTGGAAAACAGGGCTTGTGACAATCGTGACTGCAGCATCTCTTTTGACAGGATGCGCATCGGGGAGCGGGACTTCTTCAGAAGGTGGAACTTCTAAAGAAACGAAAGGAACAGGTTCCTCTGAAACAGGAAGCAGCGAAACAGTAGAACTTACATTTTATAATGCGGATGGTCAGGAAGATCCGTGGACAGATCCGGTGGCGAAAGCTCTGACGGAAAAGACCGGGGTAAAACTAAAGACGGACTATCTGGTAGGTGAGGATGAACAAAAGATTTCGCTTATGATTGCAGGAAATGAATACCCGGATATGATTTATGCAAAGGGCGATGCACAGAGCCTGATTGATGCGGGCGCCCTGATCGACATGACGGATTTGATTGAAGAATATGGTCCGAATATTAAAAAAATGTATGGTGATGAATTTGATAAGCTGAAATATTCAAAAGAAGACCCATCCATTTATCAGCTTTCCTCTTATGCCAAGGGAGGCACTACATTTGGTGTAGGTGGTTCGGCACAGGTTCAGTGGCAGGTTTTGAAAGAGAATGATTATAAGATTCCTGAGTCCTTAGATGAGTATGAGCAGATGATCAGTAATTTTATTAGAGAACATCCGAAGACGGAAGACGGGCTGGACTATATCGGATTTTCTATCTCTGCTTCTGACTGGCATTGGATGATTACGCTCGGAAATCCGGCAGGAACCATTGCAGATGGTGAAGCGGATAATGGACAGTGGCGTGTGGATGATGATTTGAATGTAGAGTATAAATTTAAGTCTGAGAGGGAAAAGGAGTATTTCAGGTGGCTGAACAAATTGTATAATGAAGGTCTGCTGGATCCGGAATGTGCAACACAGACACATGAGGACTACATTGCTAAAATTTCTTCCGGACGTGTACTTGGGCTGTTTGATGCGGAGTGGGATTATCGGGAAGCAGTAACTGTGCTTCTTGCCGATGGAAAGATGGATCAAACCTATGCTCCGCTTCCGCTGACTATGGACAGTACCGTCAAGTGTCCTGAGCTTACATACAGGGGACTGATTACGGGCTATGGTGTAGGGATTACGACCGCATGCAAGAACCCGGAAGCTGCTATTAAGTTTTTAGATTATATCTGTTCGGATGAGGGGCAGGTTCTGGTGCATTGGGGAATCGAAGGAGAGAATTATACCGTAGAAAATGGAATGCGCACAAGATCAGCGGAAGAAATCGAGAAATCGCAGACCGATCAGAATTATGCAAAAACAACAGGTGTCGGTTTTCATAACTATCCATTTCCGACTTATGGGGATGGTGAGCAGGATGCGAACGGTGACTATTATACGACCACTACGAAGGAGAGCGTGATCAATGAGTACAATGAGGAACAAAAGGCGGCCTGTGAAGCGTGGGGAGTGGAAATGTTAAAGGATGTATTCCCGCAGGCGGACGAATTTCCGGTTGCGGATTTTCCTCCGGTATGGGCATTTACTTTACCACAGGAAGTTACGGATATCCAGAATGTGGTGGATGAGTATGCGCAGGCTCAGTTAATTGCCTGTGTGATAGGAAAGAGTGCCGATTTTGACAAGACTTATGATGCGATGCTGAAGAAATTTGAGGATATGGATATATCATCAGCAGAAAAGATGATTTCCGATATCATCAAAGAGAAGGTAGCAGCCATAAAGGGCTGATGGGTTTCTGGAAGCATGTATCACCGGCATGAACTTTATAGAGAGGAGGTTGAACGCATGAAAAAATTCGTCAGGGGAGCCAACCCGTATATGCCGCTCTGGGAGCATGTTCCGGACGGTGAGCCGAGGGTATTTGAGCATAACGGAAAAAAGCGGGTATATGTATATGGCTCTCATGATACAGAAAAAAAGGTATTCT
>JAFVAA010000903.1 GCA_017476305.1 Lachnospiraceae bacterium | reverse complement strand
AGATTGGAGGTAATTATGGAACAAAACAGAATCCCTTTATCAGATGCGGATATTGAAAGTTGCATTGAGTCCATGCGAAGAAGGGGAAAACATCCGGAAGAAGTGTATCAGTTGGCAAGAGACGATTTGAAACGTGGGCTGACTAGGGAAGAGATCCGATTGTATACAGATAAAAATTATACCCTTAGGCAAATGGTAGTGTGTTCAAATTGCTTAAGGAAAGGATATAGTCCGGAGGCATTAGAACTGGTGTGTCAGAAGGATCTGGATACCGCACAAATGGAGACTGTCTATGAAAATATAGAAGCAGGTATTCCGCTTGATGTTGTAAAAGAGATTATTGAGAAGTCGGATGGCAAGGGGCATCAGATGGAAAAAATGTTTGCTTCATATCGTGAGAAAAAACAATCTGGAAACAATGGTGCGCAGACTGTTGAAGCAGACAACAAAGAAGAGAACTTGGGTGAGGAACAGAAAACGAAAGAGGAGAGCAAAGAAGCTGATTCTCCTATGCCGGAGTATCTGAAAATCATAGTAGAAAACCTGCAAGCTGCGTCAAACAAGCTTAGTGAACAGGAAAATAACTACAAGGAATTAAGCGAAAAACTCAAGACTTTCGAAGAGGCAAAAGAGGATGCATCGGTTATAAGAAGTATGGAAAAAGAGATTGCGGAGAAGGATGAGCTTCTCTTGAAGCAGCAGGAGGATATTCAGAAAGCAAATTCGGCGGTCGCAAGACTCAGAAAGGAAAAAGAGGATATGGAGCAGGAGATGAAAACCATGAAAGACAAAATGCAAAAGCAGATGGATGATCTGGCAAAGGAACAGAGGAAGGCGGAAGAGATACCGAAAAAAGAACAGAATGTCACACCGCCTGCCGAATCGGTTGCAGTAGCACAGCAGACACAAACGCCTTATGGCATTCCAGTATATTATAAAGTCCCGGTAATTGACAGCAGTGGACAGATTGTCCAGCGTGTACAGGTGGAGAGAGCAGTCAGCAAGGATAGAGGTATTGCGGGAATGTTTGGAAAACTTGCATTCCGTCATAAATCCAGAGCAGATATCGTCAAACTTGTGGCAAGTGGCGACTTGGTTCCGGCACAGCTTGTTCAGATTAAGATTGCGATTGAAAAGGGACTTACGGAGAATCAGATTGTTGAACTGATCAATAACAATGTAGCAGCTGAGAAGATGAAGGAAATCATTGAGATTGCTGTGTTGGAAAACAGTATGAATTAGGAGGTGCACTATGGCAGAAGAGATTCAGGAAGCAGTACAGATTATACGAGTGGCGTATGACGGTATTGAGATTGCAATGAAGGTTGGGAGCGGTGGAATCAGTGCCATGCAGAAAGCACTGGAGGTTTTAAAGGGATTGCTTGACTATGAGAAATCCCTTGGAAAAACTTCCATGAGAAAGCTTTTGATGCGTGGCGGTGATCTGCAGGTGTTACAGTTTCAGACCGAGGATATGAAAAAGGTAGAAAAACTGGCAAAGAAATATGGAATCTTGTATTCTGTATTACCGAATGTCAATAACAAGGATGGACTGAGTGAAGTGATCTTTCATACGGAAGCCGTTCCGAGAGTAAACATGCTGATTCAGAAATTGAAGTATGGAAGGGTTGCTTCCTTTGATGACTATCTGAAAAACGGAGATGAGAAATCACTCGGAAAATTAATGGATTTTCTCAAGAAACAACAGGGAAATGATAAAGCCCCATCAATCGGTGGGGCAAGAGCTGATATGGCACTCGACGGTCTGATTGAAAAGGTTGGGATGTTTGCAATGGAAAAACAAAGTATCAGTGTTGATCAGATCAAAGAGAATTTCAGTATCAATAGCGAGCAGGCTGAGAGTGTCATTAAGCAGTTAGAGACAATCGGTTTTCTCGACAAGAAAGCTGTTGACGGAACCCATAAGGTTATGATGGACAAGGATGCGTTTATCAATCGTGTCAGAGGATATCAGGATCTCGCAGAGCGTATGAGAGCGGTGGCTGCATCTAAGAATACAAATCTTACAGATGTTACGATTAGTAAGACTTTGATTATTCAGGAAAATGACCATGCGGTTAAGACAAGAGTTCCCGGAACATGGGGAGAGACAGCGAGATATGTATGGATCAATAAGGAAAATATCATGGATATTCATAATGGAAAGACAATGCTCACGTTTCTTGATTCCGGGAAGAATTATAAGCTTTATGATGAGCAGAACCGTGTTGTAGAGACAAAGAAGGGTGACGAGCTTTACAAGCACTATGACAAAGTCGAATCTTCCGTAAGAGAACGTTATGAGAAGTCACAGACAAAGGAGAAGGTTAAGACACCGGAAGGAATCAAAACAGTAACCAAGACAACCACAAAGAGAACCAGATAGGAGGGATAGGCTATGCAGACAAGTAAGAAAAAAACGTCTGTAGTCTTAATTCTTCTGGGTGCTATTTTCGCCGGATATTTTGGATATCTGGTTGGTGGGGCGTGGCATGAAGGAATACAGTTTCAGGAATTTATGGAAAAGTTCAATTCTGTTTGTGCCATGCCTTTTCATAATTATTTTAATGAGAATACTGCAAAGATTATAGCCATCGCCATAGGAGTATATGGTATGGCTGTTGTTATGTATTACACCAGTCAGCGAAATTTTATGCCGGGAAAAGAATTCGGTACAGCCCGGTTTGAAAATCCCAAGCAGGTTAATCGGATCTTAGCGGATAAGGATATCAATTTTAACCGAATACTTAGTCAGAATGTGAAAATGTCTTTGGATTTCAGAAGGTTGAAACTAAATGGAAATATCCTGATTTGCGGCGGTTCCGGTGCAGGTAGGACCTTTTATGAGGTTAAGCCGAATCTGATGCAGATGCCGCATAACTGCTCTTTTATCTGTACAGACCCCAAAGGCGAGATCCTTAGAAGCTGCGGACAGATGTTAAAAGACAATGGGTATAATGTGAAGGTTATCAACCTGTTGGAAATGGATAAGTCAGATTGCTATAATCCTTTTTCCTATATCAGAGAAGAAACGGATGTTGTGAAGCTGATTACAAATCTGATCAGTAATACTACACCGAAAGGTGCGACGCCTTCCGACCCTTTTTGGGAAAAAGCAGAAGGCTTGTTCTTACAGGCTATCTTTTATTATGTGTGGTTAGAAGAAAAACCGGCGAAGAGAAACTTTGAGACGGTATTAAAGCTTATTGGAGAAGCAGAAGTGACGGAACAGGGAAAGGCATCAAGATTGGATGTGAGAATGAAATTCCTTGAGGAAAAATCGCCGCTTGGCGCAAATCATCCGGCAGTAAAGCAATACAACAAGTGTATGCGAGGTGCGGGAGATACGGTCCGATCCATTATTATCAGTGCTAACTCAAGGCTAGCATTTTTGGAAAACAAGCAGGTGTTACGTCTTCTGTCCAAAGATGAATTAAATCTTGCAAATATTGGCATTGGTGTCAATGGAGATGGTGAAACAAAAACAGCACTGTTTTGTGTGATCCCGGATAGCGATAAGTCCTATAACTTTATCATTGGTATGTTATATACGCAGATCTTTCAGGAGTTATATTATCAGGCAGATTTTATTTGCGGAGGCAGGTTACCGATTCATGTTACTTTCATGCTCGACGAGTTCGCAAATGTGGCTCTTCCGGATGACTTTTGTTCGTTGTTATCGACTATGCGAAGCCGTGAAATATCAAGTATTATCATTATCCAGAATTTTGCCCAGTTAAAGGCATTATTCAAAGATACCTGGGAGACAATACCGGGCAACTGCGATACCTTTATCTACCTTGGCGGCAACGAACAATCAACGCATAAGTATGTGTCGGAGCTGCTTGGCAAGGGCACGATTGATAAGAAATCAAGCGGAGAGACAAAGGGCAGACAGGGAAGTTCGAGCAGAAATTATGATGTTCTAGGAAGAGAGTTGTTTACTCCGGATGAAGTCAGGAAACTGGATAATAAGAAATGCATTATCTTTATTCGTGGATTTGAGCCGATTATGGATAACAAGTATGTACCATTTAAACATCCGATGTTTAAGCAGACGGCGGATGGAGACGGAGAAGCTTATGTGCATGTTGTAAGGAATGCTCAAAATCTGATAGGTCCACCGTTTGAACTTCTCTCAGAAAGAGCGATTAAGCACTATGAGAAGCTGAAGGAAAAAGGTGAGAATGTCTATATTGATAAGCTGACCTATGAGGAGTTTATGATGCTCGGGCAGGCAGAGTTTAACAGAAGAATTTCCTTGGCGGATGAACGTGAACAGAAGGATAAGTTTAACAGGGAGCAGACAAATGAACTGGAATACCAGGATGAAGCACAGGGAACGGGACAGGCAGATAATCAGTCCGGGAATAAGCTGGTACACACCCGACAAAAAGGTGACTGGGAAGATACAGTTGCAAACCGTATGTTGCATTGGAATTATTCGATGGAACAAAAGTCGGAGGTTAAGAAAGCTATGGAAGAAGGACTGACTAAGGCAGAAATTCTCCAGTATTTTTATCCGGAAGTATCTGTGGAAGAAATGAGACAAATCAGACAGCAGCATAAAGCAAAGCATTAGCATAAGGGAGGTGGTTAAAGCAGAAACGCATCAGGGAAAGCCTGATTCACTTATGTTCCGGGAGTGATCCCGTTTTTATAAATTCAACAAAATAATGAAGCGATAAGAGGATGTTATTTATAGGTAAAAGCCAATAGATAGCATCCTTTTTGCTTGGTCAAAAAAGGAGAAATGAAGTATGAGACATGAAAAGAAAATAACAGAAAAAATGATGGAGGGAAAGATCATGAGAAAGATGAAGAAAGTGATTCCGGCGGTATCCGGATGTTTAATGAGTGTAATGTTGATGGGGACTACTTGTCTGGCTGCAACAGGTACAGATGCAGTAACAAAGCCATTGGAGAACTTGAAAACCTTGGTTATTGCTGTAATCGGTGCCGTAGGTGTCATTATCCTTGCAAAGAATGTCATGGAGTTTGCACAGGCATATCAGCAGCAGGATTCTTCCACAATGAACTCTGCACTGAAAGGCATTGTGGCCGGTGTTATGATGGCAGGTATCTCTACAGTATTAAGTTTCTTGGGATTCTAAGAGAAAAACAGAAGAATCCTGAAAATTTAAGGAAAGAAGAGGTGATTAACAAGTATGGATATATTCAAACTTGGGGATAAGATCCTTGCTTTGCTTGAAATGGTTTTCGGTTTTTGGAACAACCAGATTGCACTGGTATTTGAGATGTTAGGTCAGTCACCTGTCTCATTTAAAGGTGGTGGACCATGGGCAGTTATTGAGGGGATAGAGCCAATCTTTGTAGCGGTTGGCTCTTCCCTGGTTGTGTTGTTTTTTGTCATCGGATTCTGCTCGGAGAGCATAGATGTCAAAGATGAAATGCGTTTTGAGAATATACTTCGTATGCTGATCCGTTTAGGACTTTCGGAATGGTTCGTTGCCAATAACGTAAGCATTATGAAGGCATTTTTTACTTCAATCGGTAATTTGGTGGGATTGCTGTCAGAGGGAACCACGACGCAGCTTACCATTGACAGTACACAGGCAGATATTATTAAGGATCTGGGCTTTGGTGAGAGTCTTGTGATGCTGATATTGGCATCCCTGTTGGCAATCATCATTATTATTTGCGGTTTCTTTATTATCTACACGGTATATTTCAGATTCTTAAAAATATTCATCATCGTTCCGTTAGGGGCGATCGCTTTCTCCACACTCGGAGGAAACAGGATAGTAAGTCACACCGTAGTGACATACTGCAAATATTTCTTAGCCTGTGTATTTGAAGCGGTTACGATGGCGCTGGCAATCATTTTGTGTAATGCATTTATCAGTGCAGGGCTTCCGGAATTTACGGGTTCGTATGCAGATTGGGCACAGACACTTATTTATCTGTGTGAAATGACATTTACGATTGCAATGACAGTTGGAAGTGTAAAGGGAGCGCAGAGTCTGACAAGTAAAGCGTTTGGATTATAGGAGGCAGATATGGAAAAGAAGTTGAAATTAGATACAAGTTGGGGTGACACGATGGAAGTGTCGCTTGAGATTAACAGCTATTTGAGTAATAAGGGACTCTATATAGGGATTGTATCAGAATGTGATGGTTATTCGGAACCTTATGGAGACCTTACAGTGAACTTAGCTGATAAGGCACCGGATTATTGCGGATACGTTGATGTCAACAATATGCCGGAACTTGAACAGTTCATTCAGGAAAATGAGCTTGGGGAATTTACAGGCTTGACACAGAGAAGCGGATTTGTGGAATATCCTCTTTATCTGTTTGATGTGGAAAAACTCAGAGAGTTATGCCCTGACGGAATAGCAGAATATGAAGCTAACATCGGGAAGGCAAGAGTTCCTCAAACAAAAGAATTATCAAGGTAGGAGGCGATGAGATGGTAATTGAAATTAATAAGGATATCGACAGGTATCAGGAAACCATTGCAATGGGACTGACTGCAAAACAGTTATTTTTCTCCGCCGCCAGCGTGATTGTGGGAGGAGGGATTGTATTGGCACTTTACAGACATATCGGTCTTACCGGTTCTGCCTATGTTGCAATTCCTTGTGTTGCACCCATCGCATTGGGAGGTTTCTATTCCTACAATGGAATGGACTTCTATCAGTACTGGAGAAGAAAGTTCCATTTCATTTTTGGAAATAAAGCACTGCATTATATCTCGACCGAAGGGGAAAGTGCCATAAAGGAACTAAGTGTTGACGAGGAGAATACACGAAAGAAAAAAGCAAAGCAAACCGCTATTAAGGAAACGGATAATCAGGAGAAAACGGAGGAATTTGAAGCGATGAAAAATAAGACAAAGAAAATGTTGTTAGGAACAGTTGCTGCTATTGTTGTGGCAGCAATCGGTGTTGTAATCTACAAAATTCGACACTAAAGAAGAGTTGTTGTCTGACTGAGTAGTCGGGCAACCTTGGCATCTGCCGGGGTTGCTCCCGGCGGTGCTTCATATAAAAGAAAGTCTAACTATTAAAAGTCAAGACCTAAAATGAAATTTTTGTGTGATTTGCAGAAATGCATTTAGATAAATCAGTACCTTGAAAACTGCATGACAAATAGAGCATCGTTTCCGGTGCTCAAAAAAGGAGATACGTT
>JAFVAA010000902.1 GCA_017476305.1 Lachnospiraceae bacterium | reverse complement strand
TTAGAAAATGACAGTTTTCTTCTTGCACCTTTCGTATGGTTGAATTATAATAAAAGGCAGTTATCATTTAGCAAAAAACTAAAGTAGCTGCCTTTTCTTTTGCGAAGATTCCTGCGATAAACAAGGCAGTTATACTCCGTAACGGAATTAAATTCCGTTGCTGAATATAAGATGATGCGACCAGCCGCGCGAGGAAGTCAGCCGCTATGCGGCATGCGGCTGGCGCGGGCTCACTAACGAAATGGAAATACATTTCGTTAGTGAGTATATAAATATAATTTTAAGGAGGATGTATTTATGAATTTCGGTTACTTCGATGAGGAAAACAGGGAGTATGTGATCACGAGACCGGATACACCGGCACCATGGTGTAATTACCTGGGATCACCGGAATACGGGGCAATCATTTCAAACAATGCAGGGGGTTACAGCTTCGTAAAGAGCGGGGCGAACGGGCGAATCCTTCGCTATCATTTTAACAGCGATGATACACCGGGACGCTATCTGTATTTAAGGGACGATGAGGATGGCGATTTCTGGTCTGCGTCATGGCAGCCGGTCGGGAAGGATTTAGATAGCTACAAATGTGAGGTACATCATGGAACCGCTTATACGAAGATGTTTACCGAGTATAAGGGAATCCGGTCCGAGGCAATGTACTATGTACCGTTAAATAAGGTCTATGAGGTCTGGTGTCTAAAGGTGACAAATACCACTGACAAGCCTAGAAAAATTTCCGCATTTGGCTATGCAGAGCTGACGAATGATGATAATTATAATCAGGATCAGGTGAATTTACAGTATACACTTTGTATTTCCATGACGACGTTCCGTAAAAATAAGATTTATCAGCAAATCAATCCGAACTGGTATAAGGGACCGGATGGAAGCAATGGAAAGGAACGCTTTTTCGGCCTGGCAGGACAGCCTGTGACCTCATATAATGGCGATAAGGAGGCATTCCTCGGCGTTTATCACGGCTATGGAAATCCGGTTGCTGTAGAGCGCGGAGAGTGTGACGGGGTATGCAATTACAATGAAAACAGCTGTGGTGCGCTTCATACTGCTCTGGAGCTGCAGCCGGGCGAGACAAAGACGATGGCATTTATCTTAGGAAGGCATAAGGAGTCTGAGGCAGATAAAATCATTGCTGCTTATGAAGATGTATCCGTTTGTGATAAGGAAATTGATGAGCTAAAGAAATTCTGGCATGCGAAGTTGGATAATTTTAAAATCCATACGCCGAGTGCGGCATTTAACAGCATGGTGAATACGTGGAATGCTTATCAGTGCTTCCTGACCTTTACCTGGTCGAGGGCTGCTTCTTTTGTGTACTGTGGCGAGAGGAACGGATATGGTTACAGAGATACTGTGCAGGATATTCAGGGTGTGATACATACGGATCCGCAGGCGGCACTGGAAAAAATCCGTTTCATGCTTTCCGCGCAGGTGGATAATGGAGGAGGACTTCCTCTGGTTCGCTTTGACCATGATCAGAGAGCCGGGCATGAGGGAACACCGGATGATGCTACCTATGTAAAGGAGACGGGACATCCGGCTTATCGTGCGGATGACGCACTTTGGCTGTTCCCGACGGTTTATAAATATATTTCCGAGACAGGACAGCTTGATTTTATTGACGAGGAAATCACCTGGTCAAATATCGAGGAAAAAGCAAGTGTTTATGAGCATTTAAAGAGATCGATAGGATTTTCCATGAATCATTTAGGACCACATGGACTTCCGGCAGGACTTCATGCAGACTGGAATGACTGTCTGCGTCTGGGAGCACAGGGAGAGTCTTCCTTTGTGGCACTGCAGCTTTACTATGCGTTTACGATTATGCGCAAGTTTGCAGAGAAGAAAAATGATACGGAATATATTGCATATCTGGATAAAACACAGGAGGAGA
>JAFVAA010000901.1 GCA_017476305.1 Lachnospiraceae bacterium | reverse complement strand
GCCTTCACGATGGTATCTTCCATTTGTTTACTGGACGCCCCTTTTGGAAAATACTTCTCTATCCGGTTCATCGGTATCTTAAATTTTTCTATCTGGTTCGGCTTTTCCTCTGCCAGAATGGAAAGCATAACTTCAGGATTTAACTTTCCTTCTTCTGAAAACTTCCGAAGTTTTATTGCCTGTGCATGGCTCGGAGTACAGTCCTCCGCCTGCATGGTGTCGAAAAGTGTCGATTGTTCCTCTTTCGGCAGGTAGGAAAGTTCTACTGCCGGTCGCAAGGCTATCCTGTTTTCGTCTACCATATCAAGGATAGGCGGGACAAGTTCTGTTAAGCGGATAAATCTCTGTATTTGCGTATTACTATCTGGAGATTTTCCTGCTAATATTTCTCTCGATGTCTGTCTAAAATTCTGTCCCACTGGGACAGAATTTTTACTCGGTCTGCCCGCCTGTCTTTTCATTGCCTCTAACTTCATCTTATAAGCAAACGCCTTTTCTGACGGAAGTATCTGCTCTCTTTGTAAATTGCTGTCCACCATGATTAAAATGGCTTCATCATCACTCAGTTTTCTTACAATGCAGGGCATTTCCTTTTTTTCTGCAAGCTCGCTCGCCATCTTTCTCCGGTGTCCGGCTACCATTTCATAGCCCCCGCCCTCCTTTTCCCTCACGATTGCCGGAACAAGCACACCATACTGCTTTATGCTCTCTGCCATATCCATCATGTTCTCGTCTGCTTTTACTTTGAAAGGGTGATTTGGAAAGTCACTGATTTCCTCAAGAGGAATATCCATCACTTTCTCCCTGCTTTCTTCCTCCCGCTGTTCCTGTGTACTGAACAAGTCATCTGCTGCGGGAAGGCTCATGTTTATGGAGCTTTTTTTCGCCATCTCTTATCACCTCCCCCGTAAATTCCCTGTATGCCCTTGCTGCCGGACTGTGCCTGTCATACTTATAAATGCTCTCTCCGGCGGCACTTGTTTCTGCGGCTCTGACTGCTACGGGAATGACCGTCTTATAAATCTTTAGCATCCTTCCGTAATTCTGTTTCAGATTTTCGGCTGTGGCTCTGGCAAGGTTTGTCCGCATATCTGCAAGCGTTAAAAGCACACCCTCTACCCTCAGCTTTGGATTGATCTGCTTCTGTACCTTGTTTATCGTTTTCATTAGCTGTGTCATTCCCTTTAATGACAGATAATGAGCCTGTACCGGAACGATCACCCCGTCTGACGCTGCCAATGCGTTTATCGTAAGCATATTTAAGCTAGGCATACAATCTATGAGTACATAATCATAATCGTTCTTGACCTCCTTCAGATAATTTTTCAGAGTATGCTCCCTGCTCATGGCATTCACAAGCACCATTTCCATGCCGGAAAGCTCGATATTTGACGGTAACAGGTCAACACCTTCTTCATGGTGCAAAATCCCCTCACCCTTTGCCCCTAATGGCTCGTCACGAATAATTTTGTCCATCTGTGTTGCCAGAGTGACAGATAAACTATCTCCATCTGTCCACCCCAGAGAAGTTGTCAAATCCCCCTGTGGATCACCATCAATGAGAAGCACTTTC
>JAFVAA010000900.1 GCA_017476305.1 Lachnospiraceae bacterium | reverse complement strand
CGTATCTTCTTCATGTGACCAGTTCCTCTCTTTTGTCCGGAATGTCCTTAGTCCTCCGCGTCCACCATCTCCTGCAGTCCGCTCACAAGCCCCTCCATTTCCAGCTTGTAAAGCATCAGCCTCAGAAGATAGTCCGGCACTTTCCGCTCGTTTATCTCCCAATGCCGCAAGGTCTTTACAGGCATCCGGAAATAGCCCGCGAACTCGGTCTGTGACATTCCTGCCTTTTTTCTTGCCAGTTTCAGTAACTCATTGTGTGTCATAGCTGTTTCCTCCCTGTACTCCGTTGGAGTATCTTTAATTTAAGTATACCACGCTATGACAGATAAAGCAAGAGTTTTATGAAACAAATTGGTACTGACCACTTCATTCTTATGTATGTTCTATGCTCTTTATAATTGGAAAACTTTTTCTTACTTCATGCCTTTTTTCCATTTCAGATGAAATGCCCGCATTTTCATTCATGTAAGATAATCATCCCAGCACTTTACGAATCGTTTCCAATAATTTTTCTTTTACCGGTGGCTTTAACAAATATCCGGCGGGGTGGAGATTAAGTACAGCCTCTATATGTTCCCTCAACTCCCCCCTGCTACAATTGCAGCTATCGGCAGATATCCCAGACGAAAGCCAAGCACACTAAGTGTACAGATAAACACCACCCAGTACGAATATAATAACCTGCTGTTTGTTTCTCCATTTGCATGTGCCCTTTCAAAATCAATCGTCAGCTGCAATCCTTTTTACCCAGGATACCACCTCAGAAAGTGCATCCGTTACCTCATCATCATATACGGAAAGATTCTCAGAGCTCACCTCTGCCTTTGTATATTTTCCGGTATCCTGAATCGCTGAGCCAAAACCACTTCCTCCATGTGTGACCAGGGAATAGACCGTTTTTCCATTCAGATCATTTTCTTCTAAAAAGGTCTGTACCGGCATCTGGAGTGTCCCCCACCAGAGCGGATATACAAGGATTATCGTATCATAATCCGAAAGCTCCGGTATATCTTTTTCAAGCTCAGAAGGTGTATTCTCATCCATCTCCTTTTTTGCTTCACTGACGGTAGCCCCATATCCGGAAGAATATTTTTTCTTTGTCTTAATGGCATAAGAAGGATAACCTGTAGCGTTTTCGAGCATTTCCGATAAAAGCTCACTATTCCCGACAAGCGTTCCGTTTTCCTCCATCAGAGAAGCACTCGAAACCGCATCTACATTCCCCTTAAAGTCCGTATTTCCTACTCTGGTAAAATAAATGACGATTCCCTTTTTGTCGTTCATGTCTACCCGTTCTGTCTGTGTTGCCTTTGCCCGGTCTACACTGACAGTCTGATAATGTCTTCTGATATAAGTAAGTCCACCAAACAGAAAAAATAAAACACAGACTGCCACCAAAACAAGAACCAGAATAAAATATCTTTTTTTATGCTCCGCAAAGTGATTTAGAATCCTTCCCGCCATTCCTTTTAAACCTTCTGTCACGATTTTCTGTATCAGAAATGCTGCCATGATTCCAAAGATCATGATCGACACATAATCCAAAAAGAAATACACCGGCAGCTCTGCATAGTCAAAAAATGCAAACATCACACTGCCG
>JAFVAA010000899.1 GCA_017476305.1 Lachnospiraceae bacterium | reverse complement strand
TCCCCTCTGCAATACCTATTGCATAATCATGTCCTTCCAGATATCCAAGCAATAGTTCTGCTTCTTCTATTTCCAATGTGAGCAGATAGTCATTGTTATCCATCCAGTCAACCAATGCCTGTGGCTTAGTTATCAGCTCTGGTTCTTTCCCCATGTTTATCACCTGCCCTTCTTTCATTTAAAATCCACTGTTTTGTCTACGAATTAACCTCCATTTCTCCTGTAAGTCGCAAGCACCAGCAAATAGCATATTTTCCCTTAATTTTGCTGCGACATCCCCTTGGCAAGATACGCAGAAAAGCTATACATTTCTGCCTCTTGTTAGGGGAATTTCCCCTAAAACCCCTGATAAATATCTATATTTTCACGATTTCCCCATTAAAGTAATGAGGAAACGACCACTTCCAAAACGAATTTCATACTGAAATAATGAGGAAACAGGCGTTTCCTCATCTTGATGAAAATTTGCGTTACTACGGAAATCTTTCGGAAGCATAACTTCCCTAAACATTTTTGATACTGTTTTTATGAGGAAACAATATGTTCCTCATCTTGCGTATTTTTTCTGTCCCTATGGTTTCCTTCGGGAACAGAACTTTCCTAAACATTTTTGGAATAGTTTTCATATCAAAATAAAAGTTTCCGCATAACTTATCATCTGATTTGATAATCCACTACCATACTCCTCTTTTCTTCCTGTAACCATTCGTTATAATCCTTGTATCCTGACGGAGGGGAAAAGTCCTCGGCATTATATTTAAGACTCTGATATTTTTCCACAAATTTTTCTGTTGCTGCTCTTCCCGGACCGTCATTATCCAAACAAAGCTTTATCGTAGTAATCTGTGGGTGCTCCTTTAAGAAAGTAACGATAGGTGCATCATGCAGCATTCCAAGTGCCAACTTATTTGATTCAAAATCGTCATACAAATCCATGTAGCTCATCAGATCGATTGCTGCTTCAAACACATAAAGTTCATGATTCTCTTCATTTACTACATTAAACCCAAAGTTTTTATCATTACCTGCCACATCACATTTAAACGGTCTGCCATTCTTATCAAAGACACCTCTCTGACTGGCAAACCTTGTGACTCCGCTTTTGTCATTTCCACGAAATACAATGTTGTGATACCCTCTTGACTCATATATCAGATTTTTCTGTACGAAGAAATCAACAACACGTTTATCAATACATCGATCCTCAGTCAGATAGGCATAAAGAAAGGAGTTTGATCCCGACGGTATCGGTAATACAAACTCCTTCTTTTCCTCCACTGCATTGGAAGTCATATGTATTAATTTTTTCTGTCCTCGAACATCTGCCATATTATGTTCCGGGAACCTTCGATATCCTGCAAAGTCTAACAGCCAGAATACTGCTTCTTTAATATCCATTCCGGCAAAAACCATTAAGAAATCAATCTGACTCCCTCCATTGTTTCCACCTTCTAATGCCATCGACCATCGATACCAGCTTTTTCGGTCATAGATTCTGATGGAATCCATTTCTTTTAGTGTATGGTACCTTCCGATTTTTCTTACGGTATAACCAAGACTGGCTGCCACATCACATAAGTCTACGCATTTT
>JAFVAA010000898.1 GCA_017476305.1 Lachnospiraceae bacterium | reverse complement strand
GTTTTTCATATGCAAAATTAATTTGATCTGTTACATCAGTCTGAATTGGTGTATTTTTTTGATCATCCAATTCTTTTATTTTCGTATCTATATCTGTTTTTATTGACTGATCACTACCTTTTCTAGAAAAAAAATATACATCATTATTTATATCTCCAACCAAATGATTCGTTACATTCATATGTTTAATCCTCCTTAAAAATTTATTAACGGTTTGCCTATCATAATAATCCATAGTTCTACACCACCAATTCCACCAATGATTTCCCCATCCTCATCAAAACCACCGTTGAAAACCGGTTTTATCATTGCTATATCTAACTTTATAGGAAATCCATAATTAGCAGGATAAATCGTTTTATATCTCAGTTTTTCATTGATATAAATTTTCTATATCCTATTAAAAAAATATGTAAAATCAAATATAGCAATGTAGGCATAAATAAATTTCCTTTTCTATGACTTATCTCCCAAGCCACCAGCAAATCAACTCTTGTACCCAATCCCTTCCGCAACAAAACATTTTTCTCCCTCCTTTCTTTACTTTCTAAAATAAGTATACTTCAACAAAAAACTTTTTCAAGGGGTTGTGTCGTAAACGGTCATATACGGTCGCAAACGGTTATTCTGTTCTATGAAAAGGACTTTACATGAAGTATGATCTGTACTAAAAAACAGTTCTGCTCTACCTGATAAGAAAAACTCCCTCCACATCTTTCTACTGCCTCATGGGCATTTTCTATCCCAAATCCATGATTTTGAACATCCTGCTTTTTCGTCTTTATTTTTTTATCCTTCACTTCAATGTCGCCAACATATGTATTCCGAACCATAAGCTTCATATACTTTTCTCCATGGCTGGCACAAATCTGAATATATTTCTCCACGGTGCTTTCCGGTGGAATTTTAGAAACTGCCTCCACTGCATTTTTAAAAACATTGGAAAAAATCGTACAGAGTTCCATTCTCGAAATATGCTCTGCTCTTCCAAATATACCCTCCACCTCTACATGACAGCTCTCCCGCATTGGCAGAAAATAGTGATTTAAAAGCACATCTATGGTCTCATTTCCTATACTGTATTCTTTTTTACTGATTTGATTTAACACATGCAGATTCTCTGCCAGATATTTTCTAATTTCTCCTACATTGCCCTTTTCTGCCATATCCTCCAAACAAAGCATATGACCAATCATATCATGACGAAATTTTCTGGTCTCATTTTCCTTCTCTAAAAGTGTATGAAAATATATTCTCTGCTGTTCATTATACTCATTTTCCAGAGCAGCCCGCTCCTGAAAATATGCTTTCTGCTGAAATACATATAGAAAAAGAACCATCGCCACACAGGCTCCAACCATGGCAAAGGAAAGCAAAAGAACGGCTGTCGTCTGCACTCTCCCCTTTGTATATTCATTTATTACAGTATCCATAAATGTCATAAACAGTATCAGTATGCCAAAGCTGGCAGACAAAAGCATCGCATTTTTTCCGGATAGTCGAAGCGGTTTCATTTTCCGGAAAAAAGACCATTTTGACAGTATGTATAATATAATAATCATCAAAAAAGTTACAAAAATAATCTGCAAAGTATTTTTATCATTGATGACAGGAAACAGAAACCGAAGCCCCTGTTGAAGAACACTTTCCAATGCTATCGTAGAAAAAATTTTTACCAGCCAATATTTCAAATTTTCTACTATTTCTACCTCAGTAAATAATATACTTCCAAGAAAATCCCCGCCCATTAAAATACTTGACGTGATCAAGCCTTTCCACCCATGAATCACTCCTGCCATATAAATCACATAAATTCCTGCCAAAAGGGACAAGCACTGCCACTTTGGCATACACAACTTTTTTTTATAAATCACCCTGTAAAAAACCAGCGTCTCTGTTATTCCTCCAAAAAACTGGACACTATACAGTATATACTCCATCTCTCCTGCTCCTTCACCTAAAAATGCGCTTTCACGAATTTGTCCATGCCCCTTTTCCCACCTTTCAAATTTATGACAGATTCTTACCTCAAATCTGCAAAATACTCCATAAATCTTCTTTTTACATCCGTTTTTTCCCGTCTGGATACCGGAATCCTTTCCCCACTATTAAGAAGAAGCTCCTTTTCTCCTACATTCTCCACCACCTGAAGATTTACGATATATGCTCTATGCGTCCGACAGAAAATCCTCCCATCTAAAATCTCCATCCATTCACCGACACTTCTTTTACTGTGAAAT
>JAFVAA010000897.1 GCA_017476305.1 Lachnospiraceae bacterium | reverse complement strand
GAGGAAAAAGTAAAGG
This sequence comes from Lachnospiraceae bacterium, assembly GCA_017476305.1. Taxonomy (GTDB): domain Bacteria; phylum Bacillota; class Clostridia; order Lachnospirales; family Lachnospiraceae; genus Butyribacter. The sequence continues at coordinate 1,760 of JAFVAA010000897.1, read as the reverse complement.
CGGGGGAATACAAGGCTGCAAGAGAAGCATACAGGGATGCAGTCGATTACAGTAAATACCTGAAAGACATGGAGAAAGATACGGGGAAAGGAAAAAAGAAAGACAGAGGGGAGGCAAGATGATATGGAGAAAAAGGAGATACGATTCATTGATCCGCATTACAGGGAATTGTTCCGTATCAAAGACGGAGAAAAGATCATCATTACCACAGAAAGGGGAGAGAAGCTTGAAAGGGAATGCCATTATATCGACGAGTACCACACTCAGGTAGGGAATTATCCCTTTCATATCTGTGAATTTGCTGAGTGTATGCAGAGGAACGGGAACACCTATGAACCAAAAGAGAAGCAGGAAAGAGAAGAAGAACAAAGGCAGGGGTGGGAAAAACACAGGGAAAAAAACGGATTGAAACCAAAGGCAAAAAATAAGGAAAGGGAAAGGTAGGTTTTTGATATGGCACAGCTAAATAACAAGATCGTCCGTTCCATTGGAAAGCTCATAGAAGCGGGATTTGATGATGAAAAGAAGATTGCGGCAATGACCGTAGATGATATGTTGAAACTTCCGAATGTGAACATCTCCGAACTGACCATGATAAGCCGGATACAGAAGGCAGTAAAAGCCAATAAGGTCATTACTTTTCTGGGAGGCGGTGGAACGGATGAGGGTTGATGCAATGAAGGAGAAATTTGAAGAAATCGAGGTGCTTGGAAACCCGCACTTTTTACGGATGCAAGGTTAGACAGGCAGACCATACCGAGAGGACTTCATTACTATGAAGTGCGTGGAGATGACGACGGGGGATTTGATCCGGTACAGATCGGTGAGGGTATCCTTGTCAACCATTATGGGAGCATCCTTACCAGAAAGCCTATAAAACTTGATAAGGACGGGTATCTGGACATTGATCCCGCAAAGGATTTTGCATATATTTGTGGCGACCACATGACCGCAAAGGAATTCAAGAAGAAATACCCGCTGAAAAAGAGGGAAAAAGAGCGATAGGAGGGAAAGGCATTGGCAAAGAAAAGACTAGATGTTATCACAGAGCTTTATGCAGAAGCGGTGGGGGATGTGACGGAAAAGCCGGAGAACTGGATGGCATTTTTGAAATCTGCAAGTCGGAATTACAGGCTTCCTTTTGACGAACAGGTGCTTATCCATGCACAGCGACCGGACGCAGAGGCAGTCCTTACGATGGACGGATGGAATAAAAAGTTTGGACGGTGGGTAAAGCGGGACTCCAAAGGGATTGCAGTCATAGACAAAAGTGGGAGCCGGATGAAACTGAAATACTATTTTGACATTTCCGACACACAGGAGAGCCGCTATAAAAGGCTCGTGCGTCCGGTTCCTTTGTGGGAAGTGAAAGAAGAACACAGGGAAGAAGTGAAGGAAACGCTTGCCAATGCTTTTGATGTAACAGCAGGAAAAGAATTTACGGAAGTGATAAAGGAGGCAGCGGCTCATGCGGCAGAGGATAATCTCACCGATTACATGGGTGACATGATGGATGCGTCAGAGGGAAGTGCCTTAGAGGGACTTGACGGGGAAAATGTGGCAGTCAGGGCGAAGGCACTCCTTTCCGCAAGCATCGGCTATATGGTGATGGCAAGATGCGGGCTTGATACGGAAACTTTTTTTGATAAAGAGGACTTTGAGGGAATAGCAGAATTTCACGCACAGAGGCTTGCCGGCATTTTTGGAACGGTCACAAGTGTTGTGGCAGAGATGGCATTATCCCAAATTTCCGATACCGT
>JAFVAA010000896.1 GCA_017476305.1 Lachnospiraceae bacterium | reverse complement strand
GAAAACTCATGGAGCGTAGACGATCTCATCAGGATCATGGAGGAACAGCAGACGGAACTGGAAGAATCAGAGAGGCAGATTCAGGATATGAATGTTAATAGCAAAATCAGTACATCAACACCTTGATACGAAACACTAATTTTTCCAAATAGAATAGCTATTATAATACAAAGGAAACTCAATATAAATCCACCGAAGATTCCCATGAGCAGCCATTTAAACCGTTCTTTTTCTTTCTTTAAAAATAATTCCCTCAAATTTTTTTTATAAAATATTTTGCATATTATCATCAATAAAATAAAGATAAATACAAAAGAACAATTATCGACAATCACCTCTATTACTTCCTCTGTTAACGATGGATAGAACCCTGAAATTAAATGTAATATTGCAGATACAGGTAAGCCCACAAAGATTTTTCCAAAAGAGATGCCAACTAATGTCATTAGTAAAGTCATAATCACATAGAATAGCCAATTATCAGTATGAAACTTTTCATAATTCATTCTATTTTCTTCCCTCCCTGATTTAACATATGATTTTCCATATTAAATTCACATAAAAACAAAAGTCCATGACACAAATATAATTCCATATTATCCACTCTTTTGTCTTAGCTACTTCAATTTACAGATGAAATCTATAGATTCATTTTTTTGTTTCACTATTTTCGACTCTCATGTCATTATCCTCTGGCAGTTCTACTCGCAATTACTTTTTTTACTCGTTCAGTATCTTTTGGAAATAGCTTATCTTACATAACCTTTTCTTCGCGCATAATCCCCAATGATAAAAGCAACTGCTATTATCAATAGAATAAATACAGACAATATATCCCAAACATCAATCACTGGTTCACCAATTTTTTTTGATAATATAATATTTATCAAAAGCGTGAATGGAATGGCAGTCAAGAATGTAATTCCTATTGCCAAAAGTTTTCGTTCCTTAAGCCGATAATACAGAAAATAAATTATCCAAAGATACACCATTGAAATAATTGACATAATCGCACCAATGCTGAATACGTCTTTGACTTTTACCAAAATGCTCAATATATACATAAATGGTAAAATGAAAATGCTAATGGCAATCATTGCTACTGAAATTCCCTTTTTTCCAAACAATATAATAGGAAAAGATGTTATCCATGTAACCAAAATAGAACTAAGTGTGATAAGTGACCATGTTAGTGTTCCAGAAATAGCAACATCACATATACAACATACCAAAATGCCAACAACCATAGTGATTGTATATATTACTGATATTATAGTATTCTTATTTATATTATTCTCATCTTTTCGTTTCAATTCAATGAGGTTTTCGTTGACTTTTTCCTCATAATTATTCATTTCTATCCTCTCCCCGCTTAATAGTTCATTGACCGTAACATCTAAGATATTGCAAAGTGCCAACATGATAGATGAATCGGGCATACATTTTCCAGTTTCCCATTTGGAAACAGCTCTGTCAGTAATATTTAACTTTTCTGCTAATTGTGCTTGAGTCATACCTTTTTCTTTTCTGCAATTAGCAATAAGTTTTCCTGTATCAATTTGATTCATTTCCAAATGCCTCCTTTCACGCTACATTTTACAATCCTTACCGCTTTTTGTACATGAACTGTAAGTAGAATTATCAAATTCAACCACTGGTTGGGAGAGTTAACGTATCTGATAAATTGCTGTTTTGTCTTTCTTATAATAATCATATTCTAACACACTTTTTTTCAAAAAGCATCATTAACTCGTTTCAAAACTGAATAATCGTGATTTTCTCTCAATTTAGCATGCATTCATAAGCGTGGGTTGGTAATGCCATCTTTAACTATAATCAACCGTGAATCAATATCTAAAAGACCGATTTGGCGAAAAGGTCTATAAAATTTCCATAAACGCCGGTTTTACCTGTCCGAACCGGGACGGAACGCTGGGTACCGGAGGGTGCATCTTCTGCTCCGGGGCGGGCTCCGGAGATTTTGCCGAGAGTGCGGAGCTTTCGGTTACGGAGCAGATTGAACGTGGAAAGAAAAAACTGGAGAAAAAAATCAAAAATGGAAAATATATTGCTTATTTTCAGGCGTTTACGAATACCTATGCACCGGTGGAGAGACTAAGGGAGGTCTTTATGGAGGCGGTTTCCCATCCGGATATTGTGTTACTTTCCATTGCCACCAGACCGGACTGTTTACCGGAGGAGGTGCTTTCTCTTTTAGAAGAGTTAAATCAGAGGAAACCTGTGTGGGTGGAGCTTGGGCTGCAGACGATTCATGAAAGGACGGCAGCGTATATCCGGAGGGGATATCCGCTTTCCGTATTTGAAAAGGCAGTTTCTGCGCTCCGGGAAAGGAGTCTGGAAACCATAGTCCATGTGATTTTAGGATTACCGGGAGAAAATGAGGAGGATATTTTAAAAACGGTCTCCTATGTGGCAGAGTGTGCGGGGGCGGGAAAGGTACAGGGGATAAAATTGCAGCTGCTTCATGTGCTAAAGGGGACGGATTTAGAAAGGGAGTACGGAGAGGGCAGGTTTTCCGTGATGCGCATGGAGGAGTATGTTGCATTAGTGTGTAAATGCCTTCAGCTTTTACCGGAGAAGCTGGTGATTCACAGACTGACAGGAGATGGGGATAAGCGGATTTTGGTCGCGCCGGAGTGGAGCGGAAATAAAAAGCTGGTGAT
>JAFVAA010000895.1 GCA_017476305.1 Lachnospiraceae bacterium | reverse complement strand
GGGGCTCCATTCTGGAAGCCGTAATCTTTATCTGCAGACTGTCTGCCACCACATCCTGCAGTCTTATGATTTTTTTATATCCGATGACGGTTCCGTCATAAATGTGCACACCATCCGCAAAGACAGAAAAGCTTTCCACACGCTGCCCCTTTGAAATATCCTCCTGTAAAATGATGCAGCCTACAGCAGTTTTCTCCTTTAAAAACACTGTGATTTCATCCTCACGGATTCTCACGTCCTTTGTAATATCATTTTCTGTAAGAGCACGTATTTTCTCCCCAAGCTCCTCTAAGCAGGCAACATCATTTTCATGAAACAGTCCATCCTTCGCAGGTGGAATATTCAAAAGCAACGTCGCATTTCCCCCCACAGAGGAGCAGTAAATGTCAAAAAGCGCATCCGGCGTTTTTACCTGTTCATCCTCCCTCTGGTGATAGAACCACCCCGGCCGTATCGATGTATTGACCTCCGCAGGATACCAGATGAGATTTTTCTCCGCTCGAAGCTTCTCGCGACTGCCCAGGTCAAGCTCTGCAGCAGAAAGCATTCTCACGCGAAAGCCTTCCTCATCCCTTTTCTGACTAAGTGACGCTATCTTTTCCGTATCCCGCATTTCCTCCGGCACGACACTCCACTCGGAAGGCCTGGTCTGCCCTGCCTCATTCCCGCACCAGCGGATATCCGGTCCACATACATTGATACAGGCACCCGGCTGATACCTCCGAACCACCTCGTAGTACCGCTCCCAGTCATAATACTGCTTTTTTCCATTCTTTCCCTCCCCACAGGCTCCATCCAACCATACACAGAAAATATCTCCATAACCGGTCAGAAGCTCGGTGAGCTGGGAAACAAAATAATCATCATATGCTTTTCCAGTCCCGTAAGACGGTTCATGCCTGTCCCACGGAGAAAGATAAATGCCAAATTTCAGACCATACTCCTTACATGCTGCCGATGCTTCGGAAACAATATCCCCTTTTCCGTCTTTATACGGACTTGCCGCAATGGTATGTGCAGTATATTTACTCGGCCACAGACAAAATCCGTCATGATGCTTGCAGGTCAGAATCAGTCCCTTCATTCCTGCACTTTTTACCGCCTTTGCCCACTGCCTTGCATCTAAGCTCTTTGGGTAAAAAATCTGTGGAGATTCGCTGCCATCTCCCCATTCTCTATCCGTATAGGTATTTACTGTAAAGTGGACAAAGGCATAAAACTCCGTTTTCTGAAACTCGAACTGTCTTTTCGATGGTCGCACGGAGGCAAGTCTTTTTTCAAATTCCATTTCTTTTTTCTCTCTCATTGTTCTTTTTCCCCGACTTTTATAGGATATCCGCACAAAAACGCCACAAGCTTTTCCCGTAAATACTGATGCTTCAACCTTCTTTTATGATGGATTTACTGCGCAAATATGTGATTACAAAATACCCGCCATAAATCAAAAGAATGATTGCAGAAGTGGAAAGGATGGATTTTTCCAGCCCGCTCGTGCCAAAAACATCTAACATATTTATGGAAAATTTCATTCCAAAGACAGAATGAATGACTGCGAGCAAAAGGGGAAGCAGAAAGAAAATCCCCGTCTGCCGGAATAAGGAGCGATAGATTTCCTTCTCCTCTGCCCCGATTTTCCGAAGGATCTGATACTTCGGAATCTGATCCACACTCTCAGAAAGTGCCTTTAGTGCCAAAATCGCTGCACAGGAAATCAAAAACACCAGTCCCAGATAAAGACCTAAAAAGGTGACAATCGCTCCAAGCCCGATGGTTGCCATCGCAATATCCAGCTTAGTATCCAGACTCAGAGACAAAAGGCGAACCCCGTCCTCTTTTAAGATCTCCTCTGACAGAGCATCCATTTTCTTAAATATTTTTTATATTTCTT
>JAFVAA010000894.1 GCA_017476305.1 Lachnospiraceae bacterium | reverse complement strand
TACCATTACCAATAAGGAAAAGCAGGAGAAGGGATATTTTGAAAAGGCAGACGAATTATTGAATGATACGAAACAGTCGGAGGCGGTTCCTGTTTCAGAAATCTTTTTGTTTGATAACGGGAGTGCGGACATTACTTCAAAAAACAGCTCCGGAGTAGAAATGGAGCGGGATAGCATAGAAAAGATATCGGATGATAGCAAGGAAGCCCTGGAAGAAAATGAAAAGAAGATCAAAAAGCTTTTTCAGGGGTATAGCCGTTCTTATCTTTTGAAAAATTTTTTTATAACGGATTCTTCAACATCCATAGATAATAAAGTGTTTCAGGTAAAAAAACTGCTTACGATGGATTTAACACTAAAGCAGGAAAAAAAGCCGCAAATTCTGATCATTCATACGCACGGAGCCTCGGAGTCGTTTAAGCACAGTAAAAACGGCAAGGCGGATTCTATCATTGGAGTGGGGACGAAGCTTGCTGCCATTCTTTCGGAGCAGTATGGTTATCAGGTGATCCATGATAAAACGGAATACGACAGGATTGGAGGACAGATCGACAGAAATAAAGCATATAATCAATCCCTGGCAGGGGCACAAAAAATTCTGAAAAAATATCCGTCGATTGAAATTGTGATTGATTTACATAGAGATGGTGTTGGAAACCGGGTAAAACGGACTACAATCGTGGATGGAAAGAAAACAGCACAGGTGATGTTTTTTAACGGACTTTCCAGAAGCTCCTCAGGGGATATCGCCTATTTGAAAAATCCGAATTTACAAGGAAATCTGGCGTTCAGCTTACAGTTGAAGCTTGCCTGTATGAGACATTTTAAGGATTTTGCGAAAGCGGTCTATCTGAAAGGATATCGGTACAATATGCATCTGAAAAAAAGATATACTTTAATTGAGCTTGGAAATGAAAATAATACGGTCGCGGAGGCAAAAAATGCAGCCGCACCGCTGGCACTGGTCATCCATGAGGTGCTTTCCGGGACAGGGGAATGACATCAAATGGAATTTTTTCCTTTTCTCTTATGGGAATTTATGATAAAATGTTTTTCGTACGAAGAAAGAGAGGAAACAGTATGGAAAAAACAGAACAGTCGCATATCAGAAATTTTTGTATCGTTGCCCACATCGATCACGGAAAATCGACGTTAGCGGATCGAATCATTGAAAAAACAGGGCTTTTGACGAGCCGTGAGATGCAGGCACAGGTTTTGGATAATATGGATCTGGAACGGGAGCGCGGAATTACGATCAAGGCGCAGACGGTTCGTATTGTTTATAAAGCGAAAAATGGAGAGGAATATATCTTTAATCTCATCGATACTCCGGGACATGTGGATTTTAACTATGAGGTGTCGAGAAGTCTGGCAGCGTGCGAGGGAGCCATTCTTATCGTGGATGCGGCACAGGGGATTGAAGCGCAGACCTTAGCAAACTGCTATCTTGCGCTCGATCATGATTTGGAAATCATGCCTGTGATCAATAAGATCGATCTTCCGAGTGCAGAACCGGAACGGGTAAAGGAGTAGATAGAAGAGGTCATCGGACTGGATGCTTCGGAGGCACCGCTGATTTCTGCGAAAATGGGAATCAATATCGAGGAGGTGCTTGAGCAGATCATTACGAAGATTCCGGCACCTTCCGGAGATGAGAAGAAGCCGTTACGGGCACTTATCTTTGATTCCATTTATGATGCCTATAAGGGTGTGATCATTTTTTGCAGGCTTTTTGACGGGGCGGTAAAAAGGGGAGATGAAATTCTCATGATGGC
>JAFVAA010000893.1 GCA_017476305.1 Lachnospiraceae bacterium | reverse complement strand
TTTATTTTCTACACTTTTCCCGTCTCTACCGTCTTCCTTCCTCTGCACTTCAAGCGAACGGGAACTTTTCAATCCCTGTCCATGGATCACAGCTCTGATTTCAATCGAAAACGGATATGCTCCATATGCAGACCACTCTGTGCGAAATACAGCTTTATCGTAGTAAAACGTGAGAACAGAGGCAGTTCCTTCGTAAAGCTCACCACTTCCCCCTCTGTTCCATTCCAGGTAAAGGTTCCGCTCGCCGTTCCCATGGAAAAGATAGTAAGCGGAATCTGTGCCAGACTTCCACCCTCTGCTGACGCTGCGACAGTAACCTCGAACCATCCGGTTTCATTCACTGTCAGAGCAAAGCTGTAGCTCGTTCCCTTCTCCGTAGAAATCTCCGTGAGCGGTATGGTAAGTTCCTTTTCCAGATCATAGAAAATCACCGGCTTTCCATCATCGACTTCGTCCTTCGGACGATTTTCAATTTCTATCTGATCATCTTCTCCCACAAGCCGCTTCATCGCATGGGTATGCAGCAAAAAATGCAGAATATGACCAGCACAGCTCTCCAGCTCCCCACGAGTCAGGCTGCCATCCGAAAGGGAAGCCTTCAGATTATCTTCATTGTTCACAGTATCCGCACAAACCATATACACATCATTCTGTGCTCGTACCATCGAAGCCAGATCCGTTTTCCCGGGTTCTTCCCCGCGCCGGTTGATATTCGCCCACCAGTCAGTCATGATCACACCCTGAAATCCCCATTCCCGGCGCAGGATTTCCGTACAGATATCATAGTTTCCGGCTGTCCATACCCCATTCACTGCACCATAGGTCGTCATGATCGTTTCTGCCATTCCTTCCTTTACCGCCATCTCAAAGCCGCGCAGATAAATTTCACGAAGTGCGCGTTCCGAAACCACCGAATTAAAGAAATGTCTTCCCGTCTCCTGATTATTGGCACAGCAGTGCTTAATCGTTCCTGTCACCCCCGCTTTATGAAGTCCCGTAAGCTCTGCCACAGCGAGCTTTCCTGTAAGATAGGGATCTTCTGAAAAATATTCAAAGTTTCGTCCATTGAGTGGATGACGATGGATGTTCAATCCCGGTCCCAGAATACAGTCCACCTTATTGGCTGCCATCTCTATCCCCAGATCATAAAAAAGCTCTGTAAGAAGCTCACAGTTAAAGGTAGATGCCAGTAATGTACCATTTGGCAGAGAAAATGCCCTGGTTCCACAGTCAAGCCTCATCCCGGAAGGTCCATCCGCACAGCACGCGGCAGGAATCCCTTTTTCAGAAAGAGAATCCGTGACACCGCCAAATGCGGCAGCCGTTCCCGCCGTGACACGCGGCGAACCCATGCCCTCCCCGCGTACGATACCAAAAAGCTCTTCCTCCGAGAGAGTAGAAATAAATTCTCCAAGCTCCACCTTTCCATAGTAAACATCTTTAAAATCAGCTGTTCCGTCATAGGCAGGGAGCTCCTCCGGAAGCTGTTCCAGTCTTCTCTTCTCCTCATCTACCTCACTTAATGGAACATCCTCCCATCCTTCCACACAGGTATCCTGATGAAAAACAGGACGAAGTCTCTGAAAATGCTCTACAGGTGCTAGTGCCTGGTGATGCGCTGTCTGCGAAACGGTTTCCGGAACCTGAATTCCAGACACATACTGCGCAGAACGGACATCACTCCCCACATAAAATTTATACTCTCCCGCCTCCAGCACATCACAGAAACGAAATCCCGTAACGCCGCTGTCATCATAAGAGGCAGGCGGAACCAGAGAAAAGGAAAGAGACGCTCTCTCCCCCGGCTCCAGGGTTTTTGTCTTTGCAAATGCTGTCAGTACACGTGCCGGCTTTCCCAAAGCCCCCTGTGGAGCTTCACAATAGACCT
>JAFVAA010000086.1 GCA_017476305.1 Lachnospiraceae bacterium | reverse complement strand
TTTTTGCTTTTTTAATTCTTCTATGATAAAATGAACGCTGAAGCGTTCATCATGCAAATCGCGACGCACCTTTGATGCTTTGCAATTTGTGTTATGTCCAACGCTTGCTGTGCAAGCTTTGAAAGCGTGGACATTTTTATGATAAAATGAAGCTGAAATTCTCCCGGAGAAAAGCCGGGGGGATTTTTTGCATCATAGGATGCTTTATTATCTATGACACAAAAACACTTTCCATTTTCTTTTAGAAATGGGAAATGGCAGAAAAGCAGATGAAAAGTTTTGATAGGATGGTGGAGTATGCATATTGCAATCTGTGATGATGACGAATATTTTTGCGAAATTCTTGCAACTATGATAAAGAAACAGTTTCCGAAGGCATTCATAGGACGGTACTATTCCGGGGAAGCTTTCTTTTCAGAAAGAGAGAAATTTGAGCTTTTGCTTTTAGATATTAAAATGGATGGGATGAATGGAATGGAAACTGCAAAAAAGCTTAGAGATTCCGGGTGGAATGGACTTTTCATTTTTATTACCGGAGAAGAGGGGTATGTTTTCCAGGCGTTTGATGTGCAGGCATTTCACTATTTAGTAAAACCGTTTTCCGAAGTCAGGTTAATTGAGGTACTAGAAAGAGCTGCTTTAGAGCTTCAGAAAAAGACAAATAAAATTACGGTTTTTTCCAAAGGAAGTCATGTCAGTATTGCGTTTTCAGAGATTCTCTATGCGGAGGTATATGACCGGAAGACGATCGTTCATACGATAAATAGGGATATTGAATACTATGGTCAGCTTTTTGAGTTGGAAAATATGGCAGGGCAGGATTTTTACCGGACGCACCGTTCTTATCTGATTCATTTTAAATATTTGGAAAGCTATGACCGGAAAAAAGTGGTTCTGACGGGGAATGTGGAGGTGCCTTTAGCAAAGAAAAATTATCAGAATTTCGTAAAGGAGTATATGGAATTTTGTAAAAGGGAAAATCGTTTTTCCTGTTTTTGATTTCTATTTTTTTCGAGGAAAATATTATGGAAAAATACTGGGAAATTTCATCCACAATTTGTGATATCATCAATTTAGGTTTTCTTTCCGTAGTGATTGCGCTTTTTTACAGCCCTTACTTCATGAAAAATCCGGCAGATGATTTACATGGGAAAAAGAAAAATGGAAAAAAGCAGCTTCCAGGGGCAGTGTACTTTTCTTCTATGCTTATTTTGTATTTTCTTCCGATTCATCTGCAGGGAGCAGGGGCGAATTTTATTAGTCTTTGCATGGTATTTGGAGTCTCTGTATTTCTCGAACGGAAAAATTTTTTTCAGAAAATATATTTAGCGGTAACGATTTATCTGCTTCGTTGGATTTCCGGCGGATTGTCGTTAGTCATTTGGAGTCGGCTCGCACCGCTTACCTTCATGAATCCTATATTTTATGAGAAAAAATTCACATCTCTATGGCTTTACGTATGAGTCAGAATTTTGACTGACAGGGTAGTGGAAGGGCTTTTTCTTTTAGAGGTTA
>JAFVAA010000892.1 GCA_017476305.1 Lachnospiraceae bacterium | reverse complement strand
TTAAAGAAGTGTATAAAAGAAAAGGGATTCTTGGCAGCTTTGCCTGTTAAGAATCCTTTTTCTTAATTTTTTACTGTATTTAAAATGCAAAATATGTTATACTGATTTTATTCAAAATAGATACTAGGAGGGATGCTTATGGCACCAGTGGCAGAATCAAAGAAAGTCATCAGAATTTCAGAAAATATGGTTCTTATATCAGAAGAAGAATATGAAGGTTTATTAAGGGCAAAAGAAAATGCAGAATATCTTGCGAAGATAGATGAAAGCAGAGAACAACTAAAGAACGGGAATACAATCTCGTTTACGATGGAAGAATTAAAAGAAATGGAAGCTGATGATTGGAAACCTACACAAAAGGTATTGGATTGGATGAAATTGGGAAGCCTGAGCCATTAAGATATCGTCCGGGATATTCGAGACGCATTGATGATGTAAATAGATTGGTATATGAGGTTGATGAATTGCAGAATATTAAAATTATTTCATGTCGGGGACATTATGATGATAAATAGTGATTCTGGGGCACGGGGTTGATCCTGTGTCTTTTTCTTTGTTCTATTTTCTAAGGAATAGTAAAAATGCTTAACGGTTCTTAAAGACTTCTTAATATCTTTTCTGGTATATTATAGGAAATGAATGAAATGTCTGCATTTAGTTTGTTTCCTGCGCCGGATTTGCGCGGTGAAAGACGCATGTTTTCTCTATCGGGTTTTATAGGAGATTAAGCTCCTATAGTCATGGGATGAAAAAGAAAAGAAAGGGTGTTAAGTGCTTCGGAATGGAGGATTTTTATGAAAACAAAAATTTTATCGGCAAGTGGACTTTGTAAAAGTTTTGCACATGAGGGTGGTCAGATTCATGTGCTGTCACAGGTGGATTTAGAGCTTTATCAGGGGGATTTTACTGTAATCATGGGAGCTTCGGGTTCCGGGAAATCGACTCTTTTATATGCACTAAGCGGTATGGACAGGGCGACAGCGGGGAAGGTACTTTATGAGGGGGAGGATTTGGTGCAGGCAGGCGAGAAAAAGCTTGCCACTCTGCGCCATACTGATTTTGGCTTTGTTTTTCAGCAGATTCATTTAGTCAGTAACCTGACACTGTTTGAGAATGTGGCAGTTCCCGGTTATCTGAATAAGGAAAGCTCTGCAGCAGAGGTAGGAGAACGGGCGGAAAAGCTTTTAGAGAAGATGGGACTTTTACAGATAAAAACACATCTTCCATCCCAGGTTTCCGGTGGTGAGCAGCAGCGGTGCGCCATCGCAAGGGCGGTCATTCACATGCCGAAGCTTCTGTTTGCAGATGAGCCGACGGGAGCCTTGAACCGGAAAAATACGATAGAGGTTTTAAATCTCATGACGGAGTTGAACAGGGAGGGACAAAGTATTCTCATGGTGACACATGACATGCGGGCTGCACTTCGTGCCACCAGAATTTTGTATCTGGAGGATGGAAGGATCATCGGAGAACTGTCTTTACCGCCCTATGATGAAAACGAGGAGAAAAGTCGTGAAACACAGGTGAATGCGTGGCTTTCGTCTATGCATTGGTAAGGGCTATGCACTATTCAGTGCTATGTAGTGGTGAATAAAAAAAGGAGAAACCTATGGAGATTTTAACGTTAATAAAAGCAAATATTCAACAGAAAAAGGGGGCATTTGTCAGTGTAGCCGTGCTTACCTTTTTAATCGTGACGGTAGCAGTTTCTGTACTGGGAGTCAGGAGAAACTTTGAAGTATCCTTGCATAAAGCATGGAAATCTGCAGATGCCGGGAACGCCAATGTGATGATTTTATCGGAAAAGCTGAATGAAAAACTATTAAAGTCCGTGAAGGAGAGTTCTCTCGTTAAGAGGGTATCTGTTTTTGATGCGATCCAATCCTCTGGAACAGATGCGGAAAAGGCTTCGGATCGAAATCAGTATTTTCTTAGAAAGCTTTCCGGTGGTATCCGGCTGTTTCATGAAAAGGCGGATGGCTTTGAAAAAACGATACCGGCATTAAAAAAAGGAGAAATTTATCTTCCCTATGGTCTTCGGGGGAAGCTTTTGGTGGAAACCGGAGATGTCATAAATATTGTGATAGCAGGGAAAAGATATGCTTTTGAAATCAAAGGGTTTGTGGAGGAGCCTGTCTTTGGTGCTATGCTTATCGGTTGTAAACAGGTTTTTATCAGTGATTTGGACTATGAAGAACTCTGTTCCGGGATTTCTGATGTAGTGAAGCTTATGTGTATTTATAAAGCAGATCAGAAAATGTCCGATGCAGAATTTCAGAGAAAATTAAACTTAGAGACCGGAATCATCAGGCATGCCGATGGAACTCTTACCCTGCAGCAGTCAGGAAAATATACAGGTCTATATGTGGAGATCATCACAGGTGTGATGATTGGTTTTGCCCTGGTGCTATTTGTCATTGTTCTGGTAGTGATTTTACATAGTATCCGGACAGAGTTGGAAATGGATTACGTGAATTTAGGAATTTTAAAATCCCTTGGCTTTTCGGATAAAAAGCTTACAGAGGTTTTGCTTCTTCGGTATTTCTTCGCTGAACTTTTTGGAATCCTTTTTGGCATTTTGGTTTCGATTCCTGCAGAACGTCTGATGAGTGGGCTTTTCTTAAAAATTACAGCGATTTTGCCGACAAAAGGATTGGATATTTTTAAAAGTTTTTTCTTCCTTTTCGGGATTCTTTTTCTGTCCGTATTTACTGTATTTTTATGTACCAGAAGATTGGCATCTATTTCACCGGTACGTGCGATTTCCGGTGGCAGAAAGGAGATTTATTTTTCAAGCAGACTGCAGATGGGGATTCGGAAAAAGGCACTACTTTACACGATTGCTTTTCGAAATATCACTACGGAAAAGAAAAAACAGTTTGGAATTTTATTTATCACCGCTTTTCTCACCTTTTTTGTGGTGACGGTATCGGGGATGGGTAACATGCTAAAGTCACGTTCTTCGATGGAAGCAATGGGATTTTATATAGATGATATTGAAATTTCTTTTAAAAATGTGAAAGCATGGGAAAAGAAAGGGGAAATAGAGAAGCTGGTACAGAAGCATGCTAAAATCTGCAGAAAGG
>JAFVAA010000891.1 GCA_017476305.1 Lachnospiraceae bacterium | reverse complement strand
TTAACGTCGCCTACCAGCGGAATCATAATCTCGGGCTTCATATTACATTCGGGATGAGCCTTCTGAACATTGATTGCTGCGCGGATGACAGCCTTTGTCTGCATCTTGGCAATCTCAGGATACGTTACAGCCAGACGGCATCCACGATGTCCCATCATAGGGTTGAACTCATGGAGAGAGGAGATGATAGCCTTGATGTCATCCACACTCTTGCCCTGAGCATCTGCAAGCTTCTTGATATCGTCTTCCTCAGTCGGAACGAACTCATGAAGTGGCGGATCTAAGAAACGGATGGTAACCGGATTTCCTTCGAGTGCCTCATAAAGAGCCTTGAAGTCTCCCTGCTGATATGGAAGGATTTTCTCCAGAGCTGCTTCTCTCTCCTCTACGGTATCTGCACAGATCATCTCACGGAATGCAGCAATTCTGTCTTCCTCGAAGAACATGTGCTCTGTACGGCAAAGACCAATTCCCTCTGCACCAAGTTCACGAGCCTTTTTGGCATCTGCAGGTGTATCGGCATTGGTACGAACCTTCAGTGTTCTGTACTTGTCTGCCCATCCCATGATACGTCCGAACTCACCGGCAATCGTAGCATCTACGGTAGGAATGATTCCGTCATAGATGTTACCTGTCGTACCATCGATAGAGATTTCAGAACCCTCTGTATAAGTCTTTCCTGCTAATTCAAATTTTTTGTTTTCCTCGTCCATGTTGATATCACCACAACCAGATACGCAGCAGGTACCCATTCCACGGGCAACTACGGCAGCGTGAGATGTCATACCACCACGAACGGTCAGGATACCCTGCGCACTCTTCATACCTGTGATATCCTCTGGGGATGTCTCCAGACGAACGAGTACGACCTTCTCACCACGGGCAGCCCACTCTACTGCATCATCAGCAGTAAATACGCCCTTACCACAAGCAGCTCCCGGTGAAGCACCAAGTGCCTTAGCAACCGGCGTAGCATCCTTAAGGGCAGCCGGATCAAACTGTGGATGAAGAAGTGTATCTCAGTTACGCGGATCAATCATAGCTCCTGCATCTTCCTCTGTCTTGTGTCCCTCGTCTACGAGGTCGCATGCAATCTTAAGAGCAGCCTGAGCTGTTCTCTTTCCATTACGGCACTGAATCATGTAAAGCTTCTTATTCTCTACCGTAAACTCCATATCCTGCATATCATGGTAGTGATTCTCCAGTGTCTCACATACCTTTAAGAACTCTGCATAAGCCTCTGGGAATTCCTGCTCCATCTGGGTAATCGGCATCGGTGTACGAACACCGGCAACCACGTCTTCACCCTGAGCGTTCTTTAAGAACTCACCCATTAACTTCTTCTCACCCGTAGCAGGATCACGAGTGAATGCAACACCGGTACCTGACTCCTCGTTCAGGTTACCGAATACCATTGGCATTACGTTAACTGCTGTACCCCAGCTATAAGGAATATCATTATCACGACGATATACGTTTGCACGAGGGTTGTCCCATGAACGGAACACTGCCTCGATGGCAAGCTTTAACTGCTCTACAGGATCTGAAGGGAAGTCTGTTCCTAACTGGTTCTTATACTCAGCCTTGAACTGGGTAGCTAACTCTTTTAAGTCTGCTGCTGTGAGGTCTACGTCGAACTTCACACCCTTTTCTTCCTTCATCTTATCGATGAGCTGCTCGAAATACTTCTTACCAACCTCCATTACGACGTCAGAGAACATCTGGATAAAACGTCTGTAAGAATCATATACGAAACGCTCGAAAGCAGGATCCGGATTTCCCTTGATCATTGCTTCTACTACTTCGTCATTTAATCCCAGGTTTAAGATCGTGTCCATCATACCAGGCATGGAAGCACGTGCACCGGAACGTACAGATACGAGAAGCGGATTCTGTAAATCACCAAACTTCTTTCCGTTCTGCTCCTCCATCCACTTTACACCATCCATAGCCTGAGCCATGATCTCGTCATTGATCTTTCTACCATCCTCATAATACTGTGTACAAGCCTCTGTCGTAATTGTGAAACCCTGCGGAACCGGAAGACCAATCTCTGTCATCTCAGCAAGGTTTGCACCCTTACCACCGAGTAAGTTACGCATGGTCATATTACCTTCTTTGAAGGTATAAACCCATTTGTTTGCCATTGTAAAACTACCTCCTATTTTATTTTTTAAATTGCTGAAAAACTGCTTCTAATCTGCATCTTCTCTGCCATATGACCTGCAGACAGCTGTTATGATTCTATCGAATTAAGAAAAACGCCAACCGCTTGTCCATTCTTTTTATTCACCTTATCAGGCACTCTGATACAGTCTTCTGCAGACAATCCGGCAAAAGATACACATTTTCCACAATTAACGCATCCTGCCATAATCCCGAACTCAGAGCCTGCATAAAACACTATGCAGATAAACCCGTCAATATAGTCAGACAGAGGTTTCGTTCCTATGCCAAAATACGTTCAGCACCACTAATGATTAGTATAACATAGAATGGCAATTCATGGAAAGAGTTTTTTCGTAAAAAATGGCAAAAAAACGTCAATTTTTTATATGATTTTTTGGGAGTTATAACTCATAAATGTAAAACCGGTTCTTCCTGCTACTCGTCATCATCCATATCATCCCCCATGAACTCCCGGTTGGAAACCCTCTTACTCTCCCTGTTTTTCTCCACCAGTTCAGAGAGCATTTCCTTTACGTCCCCTGATTTTTTAATGTTTTTTATCACAAAATTTCCCATGGATTTATCTGCAGAGGTGACTTCAATCGAACCTAAACCAAAGATTTTCTGCAAAAAACCTCTCGTCAGCGAAAGATCCAAAATCCGGTAAAGACGCACCTCATCCGACACGGTCTTAAAAAAACCACTCGTGATAAAAAGTCTGTCCTCTGAAAGTGCATATTTCGTAAAGGTCCACGGAAGCCCACACCAAATCCTCTTTCTATCCTTCCATACATAATTCGTTTCCATAAAAAATCCTAAAACCTTCCTTCCCTTTTTTCAATCGCCGCTCCGATAAATCCCGCAAACAAAGGATGCGGTCTGTTCGGTCTGGATTTGAATTCCGGGTGTGCCTGAGTCGCTAAAAACCAGGGATGCGATGGGATTTCACACATCTCCACAATCCTTCCATCCGGGGAAAGTCCGGAAAGACGCATTCCTGCCTTTTCTAAATCCTGGCGATAGTAATTATTCACCTCATAGCGATGGCGGTGGCGTTCCGAAATTTCTTCTTTCCCATAGACCTTTCTCGCCAGGGAACCTTCATCCAGCTTACACGGATATGCCCCCAGACGCAGAGTACCTCCGATATCCTCCACACCATCCTGTTCCGGCATCAGATGAATGACCGGATGTGT
>JAFVAA010000890.1 GCA_017476305.1 Lachnospiraceae bacterium | reverse complement strand
CGTGGGAAGATCCGAGGTGGTATACGAGGCACTGTCTGATATCGGTGCGCAGGATGTGGTAGAGTTTCGGGACGAAAAGCTGCAGGCACTCTACGAATATACCCTGGGAGCTGCGGTGAAAAAAGGAGAGCGTGTAACTGCCCGGTATAAAAAGGGGGTGAAGCTCTCTGTGGGGAATCTTTTATACCGTACCAGGAATCAGGCACTTCTTTTGGAAACGGAGGAACGCTATGTGGAGAAAAAGGATCAGCTTCCGGTATCAGGAATCTTTCGTGCCCAAAAATGGAAAAGGGTATCTCTGGTGGTAAAATGCAGGGAGTATCAGGCAGAGGTGTCCGGGGATGTCTGTGAATCTGCAAAGAACCAGCCGTCTTCAGAAGAAATGATAAGAAGGACGCTTACGAAGACGGGAGAAAGTACCTGTTTTTTTGAAAGTCTGGATATTTTTTTGGAGAATGGGCTGTTTTTTAGCGTAGGAAAGCTTAAGGAGCTGAGGCGGAAGGCTTTTCAGCGTTTGGAGCGGAGGATTTTAGAGGAGACGGAACGGGAAAAGATCCGGGAGAATCTCCGGAATCCCATAGCTTTTCTCCAGGCAGGGGCGCGGAAGCCTGGAAAAGGAACGGACGGGGAGAACACGGAACTGGCTTTTTCGGCATCCGTGATGGATTTGGCGCAGCTAAAGGAGGTTCTTTTAAGGGGCGGGATCGACAGAGTCTATCTCCAGACGGAAAAATTAGAGAATTCTATGCTAAAGGAGGCTTTTTTCAGAATAAAGGAGGCGGGAAAACGTCCATTTCTGGCATTTCCGATGATTTTTCGAAACGGTGTGGAAAAGCTCTTTCGCAGAGACCTGGAAAAGGAAATCGGTTCGCTTCCCTGGGAAGGGGTTCTTTTAAAAAATCTCGAATCTCTCCTGTTCACGAAGGATTTTTTCAAACAAAGGGATTTAGAAATTGTACTGGATGCAGGCTTGTATATTATGAATGAAAGAGCGTACCGGTTCTATAAAGAAAGAGCTTCGCTTTTGACGCTTCCCTATGAGCTTACATGGGAGGAAATGAAAGGGGCCTCCTTTGTCAGTGCCTGTGAGCTTATCGGCTATGGAAGGGTTCCTTTGATGGTTTCTGCGCAGTGTGTCCAGGCAAATACGGAGTACTGTGCTTTTACAGAGAAGGGGAAATGGGGCAGGAGGATTTCTTTTTTGGATGAGAGGAACCGGAAGTTTTCTTCTGTGAACTTCTGCAAATACTGCTATAATGTCATCTATCAGGAAACACCTGTTTTTCTGAGGGAGGTTTTAGAAGACAGAAGGCGTTATCCTGTACGGTCTTTCCGGTATGCCTTTACTACGGAGAGTGGGAAAGAGGTCAGAGAGGTTTTAGAGGGGCATCCGCCTTTCCGAACGCAGGCGGGACATTTTTATAAGGGGATAGAGTAATTATGGATAAAAGAGAGGCTGCCGAAAAGCTGATGCGTTTTTTTGGCGATGCAAATGCGATTGGAGTGTTTCACTCGATTTTAGTGGAGCTTTCGAAATATATTATCATTTTTTTGTTTGCCATCTATACCTGGCATTGTTTTTCCGTATTTTTGGGAAAAAGTGAGGAAAAAATGGAGAAGATCTATCACAGGCAGAACCGGATCATGTATTCGATTCATGTGATGTGTGCCCTGGTTCTGTTTTTGAACAGTCTGGACGGGAAGCTTTTAGGGCTTTTTTGCCTGCAGCTCGTGCTTTTGATTTTCGTGAACAAGGCTTATGTCTATGTATATAAAAAAGCCTCAAAGATGGTATTAAATAATATGCTCATGCTTTTGATGACCGGTTTTGTGATCATCGGCAGGATCAATCAGGGCTATGTGATACGTCAGATGCTGTTTGCAGCGGCAATCTGTGTGGTGGGGCTGTTTATCCCGTTTTTGATAGAGAAATATAAGCATTTTAACCGGTATGGCGTGGTTTATGCGGTTCTTGGAATCGTATTTCTGGCACTTGTCTTTGTGATTGGAACAGAGAGATATGGTGCGAGGAACTGGATTGCTTTTGGAGGGTTTGCCTTACAGCCATCTGAGTTCGTAAAGATCATATATGTTTTTTTCCTGGCGGCCTTTTTGGCGAAAATGACTGATTTCAGGCATGTGGTGTCAGTCGGAGCGGCTGCGGGAGTACATGTGCTGATTCTGGTGGCAGAAAAGGATTTGGGGGCGGCGCTCATCTTTTTCATCACCTTTATCGTGATGCTCTATGTGGCGACACAGGAT
>JAFVAA010000889.1 GCA_017476305.1 Lachnospiraceae bacterium | reverse complement strand
GGTGTATCACAAACTGTTTGACAACGCATTACAGGAGTATAACAGCAGACAGAAACGGAAAGACCGGAAGATTGTTGATTATTACGAAAAGATACGACAGAGCCGGCAGGAGAAACTATTTTATGAGATGATCGTGCAGATTGGGAACCGGGATGACATGGGCGTAAAAGATTCGGAGATGGCGGGATTGGCAAAGGAGATTCTTGCGGAATATATGGAGGAGTTTCAGACGAGGAATCCGAACCTGTATGTGTTCAATGCGGTTCTGCATATGGATGAAGCGACACCGCATCTGCATATTGACTTTGTTCCTTATATTACAGACAGCAGGCGTGGGCTTACGGTCAGGAACACATTAAAAGGTGCATTGGCAGCACAGGGATTTGTAGGAGAAGGGAAAAGGTGCAGTGAATGGAGCAGATGGACGGACAGCGAAAAAGAGGCACTTGCCGGAGTGATGGAGCGGTATGAGATCCGCTGGAAACAACTTGGCACGAAAGAGGAACATCTTTCCGTATATGATTTTAAGAAGAAAAAGCGGAAAGAGGAAGTGCAGATTTTGGAGCATGAGATCGGGCAGAAGGCAGCGGAATTATCCGATACGGTGGTGAAGAAAGAGCAGGTGCAGAAGGAGGTGGATTCACTTGGAGAGATAAAAAAATCACAGGCAGATATCATAGCGGATAACCGGGAGACCATACAGAAACTCGATACGATGATTTCGGAGAAGGATGATGAGCTGTATGACATCCAACAGGATATTGCAGATTCCGGACGGCAAGCAGAAGAGAGGCGAGAACTTCTGCAGGAACTGAATGACAGGATAGAAGAAGGCAATGCGATCATTTCACAAAATTCTAGGCAGATAGCAGACCAGAGAGTAGAAACAGAAAAAGCCTCAAAGGAACTGCAATCTGTGGAGCAGGATTTGTCAGTAAAAAAGATTCTCAGGGACAGCGTGCAGTCGGATTATCAGTTCTATCAGAAGATGGTCGGTTCCAAACAAAGCGAGATTGATGATCTGAATATGCAGAAAGAGGGGTTAGATGGTGAGATCGGGAAACTTTGCGACAGGAAGGAACAGGTAAGGAAAGAGCTGGAAACGGCAGAGGGCACACTTTCTGAGATTAATGACCGCATAGAGAAGGCACAGGACAAAGCGGATATCCTTCAAGTTCAGATGATGGAGATGCAGATGGATATTGACGAGCAGAAAAAGATGCTGCGGGATCATCAGGAAGAGGTCGCTAGGGCAAAAGATACGAACAGGCAGATGGACAGCCTGGAACGGCAGTTGTCCGGGGCAGAATGGAGCCTGCCGGAACCATCAAGGTTTATGTCGGTCAGGGAGTTCTTCCAGAAGATAGCACTTCCGTTAGTGAATAAACTGAAAGACATGATCCGGTCACTTTACAGGGAGGTACTCGATCTCAGGAGCAGGCTGAGAGGACAGGAGGACTTACAAGAGTACAAAGCAAAAACAACGGAATATGTGATGAAACTCAGCACAGAAAATGAGCAGTTAAAGGAAACGAAGGAGGCATACGAAAATATCCGGTCAGCGATCGGAAGAGAGGAATGTGAGAGATTGGAGAAAATCGGGCGGTATCAGAGGCTTGGATTGCAGGCGGCAGGAGATGAAAGAATGACGGGGTGGAAACAGATCAGATAGTTGTAATAAATAACAGGAGCAGGTATGGTGAACGCAGAGAAATCTGTGTTTGCCGTATCGTAAACAGAAGATCAGATTACAGACCAGACCTTAAGGCTGGAGAACAGGAGGACATTATGGAAAAGACGATAGTTGAGAATGGTATTAAATATTGTTTGGCAGAAGATGGAATGTATTATCCTGCGATTGACTTTACTCAGGATACAGATTATCCGATAGGCAAGTATGGGATCATGGCAGCGGAGCATATCATGGAGCATGACAGGGCGAAGTATTTTCGTCTTATCCGTGAAGGCAGATGGAACAGTTATCTGCATGAAATAGATATGGAAATTGGAGAATGGGTGGAGAAGACTGTAGAACGGATAAAGGAAAAAGAAGGGATTGATGAACGGATGAAAGCCAAAAAACAGATGGAATGGGTGCAGAGGGTGAATATGGTCAGGATGATGGTAGAGGATGTGGTTCTTGAGCAAATTATATAGGAAGTCTGCAAAAAGATACTGTAAAAGTGTGTACAAATATGCTATGATAAGATAGTATTTGGAGCTTATTGAGCAACAGAGAAGCAAGGTATTTTAGTCATATATGGAGGAAGACATCCATGTATAGAGTAATACAACCAGATTATTCAGATGTGGTAGGAAAAATGGTACATTGTAAGGTTGACAGACCATTAGGTTCTAATCATCCGAAACATCCAGATATCGTTTATCCTGTGAACTATGGATTTGTGCCGGGAATATTTGCTGGTGATGGGGAAAATCAGGATGTATATATACTTGGAGCGGACGAGCCTGTGGAAGAATTTACCGAAAAGGTTCTGGAGGTTTACCATAGATTTAATGATGTAGGGGACAAGTGGATCGTGGTGCCGGAGGAAGTGTCATTTTCAAAAGAAGATATTCTTCAGAAGATTGATTTTCAAGAGAAGTTCTTTGACGGTGAATTATTTATGGCAGAATGTCCGAAAAACTTCTAGAATTTTGATACTTTATAATGTGGCTTTCTGATAGTATTCCGGGGAGATTAGTTTATGGTTTATTGTATTATTATGGGTTTGTGTGCATTGATGATGTATGGCATTGGGATTTCACAGGTAAGAAGTGAGAAACCAGTGGGGTTCTATTCGGGAGAAAAGCCACCCGAAGCGGAACAGTTAAAAGATGTGAAAACTTGGAACAGGAAACATGGAATCATGTGGATTCTGTACGGTGTTGTGATTACGATTGGTGGGATTGTAGGCGTTATAGTTGGAGATTCCCTGTTGTTTGCCTTGATTGAGTGCTTGAGTCTGCTCGTACCGGTTATTTTTATGATTTTTTATCATAAAAAACTTGTGAAACAATTATTCTTAGGATAATCGTAAAAAATGAAGAATAAATGCAGGTACATTTGCAAGGATGTTTCTGCAAAGATTTAGATGTGCAAGGGTGCAGTTCATGCCTTCAGAGATTTAGGAGAGTCTGACGGATAAATAGAAGAATCTGAATTAGGAGGAAAGCCACAGATGGAAAAGAAAGATCAAATCAAAGACTGTTGTTTTATGGAAGATAATCGTTGGTTCCGGTATCGGGCTGGTGCGATTATCGTAGAGGATGGAAAAGTTCTTTTTGTGACGAGTAAAAGTTTTGACTATTATTATACGGTGGGCGGCGGTGTCCATATGGGTGAAAAAGCAGAGGAATGTGTCCTTCGTGAAGTGTATGAGGAAACCGGAATACCGTATGAAATTTTCCGCCTGGCGGCTGTCTGCGAGAATTTTTTCAAAGGGAAAGGTGGAAAACTGGAGGGATTAGATTGTCACTGTCTGGAGTTCTATTTTCTGATGAAAAGCAGGGGGAACATGAAACTGAAAAGTGATTCTTATAACTGGGATGATGAAAAGGAAGAAATGGCATGGCTTCCGATAGACAAATTACAGGAATACAATATAAAACCGGCATTTTTGAAAGATAGGATTCAGGAGATTGTAGAGGGAAGAGGCGTGTTACATATTGTGAATGATGAGAGAAATCAGGGATTATAAATATCTTCATCTAGAAATGAGTTGCTTTTTGACAGTGGAGGTTATGATGAGGATAATACCATATGATAGAGCATATCGTGATGACATGATTTTTATGGTGCTGCAGGCAAAGGATGCACTTGGAAGGAAACCGGGATTAAATGAAGATCTGCTATCTATAGAAGATCATTATATACAATGTGGTGATGGATTTTGGCTTGCCATAGATGGAAATGACCGTGTGGTTGGCTGCATCGGTTATTCGTCTATTCCAAATACAACGGAGGCATTTCTGCATCGCTTGTTTGTGAAGGCAGAGAAAAAACATCAGGGGATTGGAACAAAACTGCTTTATGTAGCTGAAAATGCAATGAAAAAAGCAGGGAAAAGTGTTTCCAGAGTACATCTTGGTTCTCCGAAAGAACAATGGTTTGAATCTTATGCTTTTTATGAGAAAAATGGATATGTTGAGTATGAGCCTAGATATATGGAGAAAAAACTGTAGAATATATTAGTAAGTGGAGAAATGGTTATTTTGGAAAATGGGAATTTAGACAGTTTACTGGCTGAATATGTGGATCGGTCAAAGGAAATCTTAGCGGAGAATCTGGCAGGAATCTATTTACATGGCTCTGCGGTCATGGGATGCTATAACCCGAAGAAGAGTGATATAGATATCATAATTGTGATAGATGATGATATGACAAATCAAGTAAAGCAGGCATACATGGATATGGTGGTGAGGCTTCATTCCCTGACCCCGGCGAAGGGGATTGAGATGAGCATTGTCACAAAACAGGTCTGTAATCCGTTCGTATATCCGACACCATTTGAACTTCATTTTTCAGAAGCGCATCTGCAATGGTATATGGAATCTCCTGATGATTATATTCAGAAAATGAATGGTACAGATCAGGATCTGGCTGCTCATTTTATGGTCATTCGCCGGAGAGGCCGGTGCTTATACGGATTACCGATAGAGGAAATATTTGCAGAAGTGCCGAAGCGGGATTATGTGGATTCTATTTATTGTGATATTGCAGAAGCCCCGGAAGAAATTTCCGAGAATACGATGTATGTGGTGTTGAATCTGGCAAGGGTACTGGCATATCTGACAGAGGGAAGGGTACTCTCAAAGAAGGAAGGCGGGAGTGGGCATTAAAGAATCTGCCAGAGGAGTTTCATTCGCTGGTTCAGGGGGTATTACAGGAATACGCAAAAGGAGACGATATAATTTATGATGCAGATGGTGCGAAAAGATATGCGGAATATATGTTGGCACAAATAAATGATGAGAGGGATGGAACGTGGAGTATAAAATAATTGATGAAAAATACTATGAAGCTCTTGCAGGTGCTATGTCCATGGCATATTCCGAGGAACCTTGGAATGAAAGATGGAGTGAAGAGAGGGCGGTCAGACGGATAAAAGCAATTATGGGTAATTTTCAGGCATTTGGATTGGCTGCCATTGAAAATGAAAAAATCGCAGGTGGTATATTAGGGTATATAGATCCATATGCCGAGGAAGATTTTTTCTACATAGCTGAGCTGTTTGTCATACCGGAGAAAAAGAAAACAGGCATAGGAAGAATTTTAATGATGGAGTTGGAAACTGTTTTACAAAAGAAAAATATTCCGGCAATTCAGTTGATGTCTATAGAGCCAAACGAGGCTTTTTATGCGAAATGCGGATTGAGAAGAGATGATGTGTCTGTATTATTCAAACGTTGTTAGTAAAAATACCAGATGCGATTAAAATGTGGTTTGATTTAATTCAATGGCTTTAGGGAGAAAATAAGATGGAAAAGTTTTGCAATGAGGATATTTTGAAAATTGCGGCAACGCAGTCCGGTGAAGACATGAACTGCAGGGAAAAGGATTTCTTTCGGGATGAAAATGGGACACAAGATCTGTTTCATGGTCGAGTATTATCTTCCAGATGTAAAAAGGCTGTGTCCGATAAAGTGTGGTTATGAACTGCGTGTTTTGGAATCAAAGGATTTTTCGGAGCTTTATCTGCCGGAGTGGAGTAATGCTCTGTGCGAGGACAGGAAAGAACTGGATGTGCTTGGTATGGGAGCATATCATGGGGACAGACTGATCGGGCTGGCGGGATGTTCGGCAGATGCGGAAATGATGTGGCAGATTGGCGTGGATGTCTTGCCGGAGTACCGGAGACAGGGGAGTGCAGCGGCACTTACAAGTGGTTTGGCAATGGAGATCATGAAAAGGGGAAGGATGCCGTTTTATTGTTCGGCATGGTCGAATATCAGGTCGGTGAGGAATGCGGTTAAGAGCGGATTTGTTCCCACATGGGTGGAAATGACGGTAAAGCCGGAGCGGATTGTAGATGAAATGAATTTGTAATTAAGGGGCAGTACTATGAAGATACGGGTAATGGATATTTCGGATTATGAAGAAGTGTATGGTTTGTGGATGTCAAGCAAGAACATGGGATTTAATAATCTGGATGATTCAAAAGAAGGAATTGGGATATTTCTACAGCGTAATCCGAACACTTCCTTTGTGGCAGTAGAAGATAAAGCGATTATTGGTGTTGTGCTTGCAGGGCATGATGGTCGTAGAGGTTATATATATCATATGTTTGTGAAAGAGCCGTTTAGAAAACAGAAAGTAGGAACAAAACTTTTGGAGGAATGTTTGGAAGCATTGAAGAAGGAAGGAATTCATAAAGTAGCACTTTTGGTCTTTAAATATAATGAAGCTGACAGCAGATTCTGGGAAAAGCAAGGTTTTGTTGTGCGGGAGGATATTGATTATCGGAATTTGGAGTTGACAGAATTGGTTAGGATTGATACATAAGAATTGGGGAGAAGAAGGCATGAAAATAGAAATCATCGGTTCTATTGCCAGTGGAAAGACAACCTTGGCAAAACATTTATCCGAGAAGCTTCAGATACCTTATTATCAGAAAGATAATATTGTGTGGGAAAGGACACCTGATGGAGATAAGAAACGAAGTGCCAAAGAAAGGGACCGGTTATTTGAGAAAATCATCTCAGGTGATGACTGGATTGTGGAAGGCTCGCCAAGAAAATGTCTGAAAGAAAGCTTTGCCTGTTGTGATTATATTATGTTGTTGGATGTAAGTATGATGCTCCGTTTGAAAAGAGTATTCAGCCGGTGGTTCAGGCAGCGAATGGGAAGGGAAAAGTATAATTCAAAACCAACTTTTCGGTTCTTGCTCAACAATGTGAAGTGGGTGGTGGAGTTTAATCGAGATAGAGTTGCTATTATAAAGGAACTTTCCGGTTATGGAGATAAGTTTCAAGTCTTTTATCGCCCGGAGGATGCAATGGAGTTTATAACAAACATAGTTTGTCGCAAGTAAAAAGAAAAATCTGTAATATTCTCTTGAATGATAGAATTTGTTGGGTTATAATAGGGTAAGGAAAGTAAGGAATTAAAGAGTGAGGTGATTTGATGGAATTAGCGAAGGTAACATCAAAAGGGCAGATTACGATACCGATAGATAT
>JAFVAA010000888.1 GCA_017476305.1 Lachnospiraceae bacterium | reverse complement strand
ATTTCATACGTTCTAACCCGCCTGTCTACACAATCCTATGGGACACTTTCTGTCCATCCGGCTCCTGCAGATAACCTTCGTTGCCTTTGTATCTACTTTATCCTTTTCCAGAATCAGTTCATCAATCCGGTCTGCCCGGATGATCCCTCCAGCCGGATTCATAACACTGTCAATTTTGCCGTCAATATCCGCATCTGCCGTAGAATATTCAAAGGTACTGTTCTCCAAAATATACTCATTAACGAAATGGCTTGCCGTTTCGTTAATGAGTATAAAAAATCTCCTTAATAAGTATAAAAAATCTCCTTAGCGATACATAATTTCCTCTTTTGCCTTTTCCAATGCAGCAATCACCCTGTCACACCACGCATCAAATTCCGGGTCTTCCTTTTGACATTCCTCCGGATGCGAAAGCACATAATGAAGTGCAATTCTCACTCCTTCATCAAACCGCACCGTTGTCCGCATATCCGGCACTGCCCTCTTTAACTTGCTGTTATCAAATACCACAGAAACTGACTTATCACCCACCAGACTTCCTTCCAAATCAAAGCCATATTTATCTCCGACGGCCGCCAGAAATTCTGAGGATACATGGTAAGCATGCAGCTTCACACCAAGAGCATCCGCAATCGTTTCATAAATCTGATTCCATGTAAGAGTTTCGTCCCCTGTAATCTGAAAAGCCTCTCCGATTGCATGACGGTTCCCCATCAGCCCCGTATAGCCGATTGCAAAATCCCTGTTAAAAGTTACCGTCCACAGAGATGTGCCATCCCCCTGAATGATGACCGGCTTTTCCTCCATCATGCGTTTTATGACCTGCCAGAACCCATTCCTTCCATGCACCCCCAGCGGAATATACCGTTCATCATAGGTATGGCTCGGACGGACGCCCTCCGGTATTCCGGCTTTCCTGTTGCCACGATTCAAAAGCCAGACCTCCTTTTAGCTGATAAGATTCCAATACTTTGAGCCGACCACCATCATATTTTCCATAGCGAAGTCCCAAGAAACAGAATGCCCCCTCTTCTTCTCATTCTCAGTTCCCCGCAAGCAATGCCTCCACCTGCTCCTTCTTTTCATAGAGAATACAGCCCCCATCATGGTCGTCCATGAGAAGATTCCCCTCCCGCAGTGCGGTAAACAGTGGGGAATGCATCGCCTCCCTAAGAGATGTATTTCTGATATTAACATCAGAATAGGGCGAGAACGGGCAGGGCTCTGCACCACCATGAGAATTGATATGGAAAAATCCTCGTCCGGCCGCCACACAGCCTCCGGAGCTTTTTTCATCTCCGGGGAAAGAAATATAAACCATCTCCGGCTGATCGGCACGCAGCCTTTTTATCTCGTCACGTAAGTATTCCCTTTCCGCATCTCCCGGTGCCAATTCCTTACTCTCATCAGTAACAGGCACAAACTCCACAAAGATAACTGCTTTACATCCCCTTTCGGAAAGTATCCGCAAAAAATCATCCGATGTTACTTCTTTTATGTTCTGTGTCGTCACAGTGACAGAAGCACCAAATATCAATCCTCTGTCATGAAGTTCACCCATGTTTTTGATCAGCTGATCATACACACCTTGACCACGTCTCTCATCCGTAATCTGCCTCTCTCCCTCGATACTCATGATCGGGATAAGATTTCGGCATCTGTCAAAAAGCTCAAAATATGTACCGCTCATAAAGGTGCCATTGGTAAAAATCGGAAAAAGAATGCTCTGCCGTTTTCCCGCCGCCTCAATAATATCCTGCCTGATCATCGGTTCTCCCCCTGCCAGAAGGATAAAGCTTATGCCCAAATCATCTGCCTCACTAAAAATATTCAGCCATTCCTCACTCGTCAGCTGTGCTATCGGCTCTGCATCCAAAGTGGCGTGATTACAGCGCGAATAACAGCCGGCACAGTGGAGATTGCACTGACTGGTAATGCTGGCAATCAAAAATGGCGGAATATGCTCCCCCTGTTCCTCTGCCTTTTTTCGTTTCTTTGATGCGGATCTGCTGGCAGCAGCAAATTTCAGCATGAAAGCACTTTCCTTTGGATCCTTCCGTGTAGCTTTCATAGTATCTGAAACCACCCGTTCCACACCTCTTGTCATATATTCCTGAATATCAAAATTTTCCGCTTTTTCTCTCATCCTGCCACCTTCTTTGCAAATTCTTTTACTGCACTAATATCCTCCTCGTTTGGATGCTTGGAATGCAGTGCCGCAAACTTCCCACGACAATGGAACTCTTTCCCGCTTATGTTCACACCCGTCTCTGCTGCCACTCGTTTCATCTGATTATAGGTGGATTCGATCATTGCAGCAGTGCTTACATTTACAAGTGTACCAATTTTTCCCGCGTTTGCTTTCACAAACTGTTTGACATGTTTGTCAATGCCCGCCCAATAGACACTATTGCAGAGGAACAGAATTTCCGTTTTCTCTTCTAATGGCTCCTCCACAGACTTAGCCTCGATACCAAGCTGTGTAGCGATTGCTTCTGCAAGTTTCTTTGTGTTGCCCGTCTGGGTATAATAACGAATTGCAGCCTTCATATCCATCACCCTCCCATAATAAAATTTTATGCAACTGCACGCAGATTTTTCTGCATATTGATATTTTCATTTTGCTCAATTAAATTTTACAAAATATATTATCTCACAAAGATACTGCTCCGTCAAGAGGCAGTTTTTTTAAGCCGCTCCCTCCGTGCGTCACCAGAGAGTAAACCGTCTTTCCCTCCAGATCATTTTCCGATAAAAAAGTCTGTACCGGCATCGGGAGCGTTCCCCACCAAAGGGGATATACCAATACTACCGTATCATATTCTGACAAATCCGGAATATCGTTTTCCAGCTCCGAAGGGATATTCTCATCCATCTCTTTCTTCGCTTCACTGACCGTATCCCCATAGCTGGAGGAGTATTTTTTCTTTGTCCTGATAGCATAGGATGGATAGCCTGTGGCATTTTCAAGCATTTCTGCTAAAAGTTCACTGTTTCCAATCAGGATTCCATTTTCCTCCATTAAAGATGCACTCGAAACCGCATCCACATTTTCCTTAAAATTCGTATTTCCCACTCTGGTAAAATAAATGATGATGCCATTTTTCCCATTCATGTCCACCTTTTCTGTCAGTGTTTCCTTTGCCCGATCCACATGGACCGTCTGATAATGTCTTTTTATATAGGTTCGTCCACCAAACAGAAAAAACAAAACACAGATGACCACCAAAGCAGCCGATAAAATCAAATATCTTTTTTTATGCTCCGCAAAATGCTTTACAACCCTTCCTGACCGTGAAAAGAACCCAACCTGCCGGATACTTTCCTTTTCCGATCGCCAGATACCATTTCCTGTTCATCACATGATGAAATACAAACAGTAGAAACATGACCGTTCCCGATATCTCATGCCACATCTGACCGATATAGTGATATGCCATCAGAATGAACAGAAGTATCGTCATCAGAATATCAATAACCATTTTTACCTTTTTATTTTCCAAACCATGCATCCGCTTCTCTCCTTATTATTTTTTTAAATTCGCCTTTGCTGCTCCTTCTCCAAAATAAACCTTCTGTCTGTACCTTATTCCTATCATACTGTACCTTGTCAAAAAAGTACAATGCCAATCACGCAAGCATAGTATAACTAAACTGCATATGCTACAATATAAAGTATAGCACAGCCACTCTCTTTTTACCACAGAAAAAGCGGCAGTCTGCCCTCCATAACTATCCCGAAATTACAGTAACTGTTCACATCTGCTCTGAAAAGATCTCACAGTCTGCTTGTTTTTATACGATATTTGTGATATGTTGTTTGTATAGAAAAAAATACAGATTCCCGGTACTGCATTGCCTGAAGAACCGGACGGACCGGGTAATGGAACCGGAAAAAGGAGGTTTTCATGTCACAGATAAGCGAAAAAATAAGAAACGATTTCAAAAAATATGATGATATTCGTGATGCAGGTCTGACTACGCCAGAGGATATTCTTCGGTATGATAATATCGTGTACGGCAGTGATCCGAAATGGCAGGTTTTAGATGTATATAGACCTGCAAATGCAGAGAAAAACACTCTTCCCGTAATCGTCAGCGTTCATGGAGGCGGCTGGGTATATGGCGATAAAGAACGCTATCAGTATTACTGTATGAATCTGGCACAAAGAGGATTCGCTGTCGTTAATTTTACCTACAGACTTGCACCGGAAAATAAATTTCCTGCCTCTCTGGAGGATACGAATGCCGTATTTGAATGGGTTTTAGCCAATTCCGGGAACTATGGTCTTGATACAGAACATATCTTTGCGGTAGGCGATTCTGCCGGTGCGCACAATTTAGGGATATATGTAAATCTATGTACAAATCCTGCTTACAGGACGAAGTTCAAAATAGAACCTCCTGCGAACTTTGTACCGGCTGCCATTGCCTTAAATTGTGGCGTATATCGTGTCGAATCCGACGGAGACGAGCAGACCACCGCTCTGATGAAAGAATATCTTCCGGAGGGTGGTTCCGAAAAGGAATTAGAGATGATCCAGGTGACAGATTATATTACAGAAAAATTTCCACCTGCATTTCTCATGACCTGTACGGATGATTTTTTGAAAGGACAGGCTCCACTTTTGGCAGAAAAATTTCTTTCGAAAAATATTCCTTTCCTTTTTCGCTTTTACGGAGATGCAAAAAATATGCTTCCCCATGTATTTCACTGCGATATAAAATCAGAGGAAGCAAAGCTCTGCAATGATGAAGAATGCAATTTTTTCAAAAGCTTTTTATAACAAAAAGGACAGCGTTATTCACTCATACAGTTCCTTTCTGCGGAGGGATGTGTATGGCTTTGCCTTTCGCGTCACGGCTGCTTTTGGAACATCCACATCGGCTACCAGCAGTTCCTCTGTATCCCCGGCAGCTGCAATGATATTTCCCATACAATCGCAGAGAAGTGATTCCCCGGAAAAATTCATATTTTCCTCGATACCCACACGATTACACATGGCAATATTGACACTGTTCTGAAATGCCTGAACCCGAATTTCCCATTGAAATAGTTCAGAAGGCTCCTCGGAAGTATTCGCTGTGGGTATCACAATCAGTTCTGCTCCTCGAAGTGCCTCCGTCCGTATGCTCTCCGGATAATGCCGGTCAAAACATACGACGATTCCTATTTTCCCAAGTCTCGTTTCAAAAACCGAAAATCCCTCTTCCGAAGGGGTATAATAACTCTGTTCATAAAACTTCTCACACTTGGCTATATGCACCATTTTATGTCTGCCGATTATCTCCCCCTGGTCATCAATGAGAAGACTCATATCGTATCTGCATCCATCTTTTTCCATGTAGAGATTGGGAGAAGCAAATATATGATAAGCCTTACATGCTTCGCATATGCCTTTCACATAACTGCCATCCTCTGTCATGGTATATTCGTCTACATCACGATCCGGATATTGTGGAAAAAACGGGGTAAGCTGAATCTCCGGAAAACAAATCATTTCTGCCCCCCGCTTTGAGGCTTCACAAATGAGCTGTAGTGTTTTTTTATAATTTTCTTTGATGTCAGCAGACATCTTCATCTGTGCCAATGCAATTTTCATAATCCTTCCTCTTCTTACAGTCTTTTCATGTATTTCCGTCAAAAATCCGTTACAATGAACGCTTTCTGTTTTATGCTTTTTGCTCTTTAAGCCATGCAATGATATCATCACTTACAGCAATTCCAGGATTCACTATAGAAAGTCCGCCCGGCTTCACACTCATGAAATGACAAAGCGCAATTCCCATATCAATTTTTTGCATGTCCCATGTATGATCCATAATGTATCCCTTATCATGCCTGATGTAAAAATGAAAATAATTTCCCTCTCTGACAATACGTCACGGCTGCTTGTTTACGGCAGATGGTGCTAAGCGCGCCATTTCCAGTGCTTCTTCTGGTTCTTATCAATTCTGCTGTGTTCATTCTGCCATCACCTCCTGTGTTATATCATATAATACCATGATTCATCCATTTCAAGTTCTTTTCTTTCGACCGGATGACCTGCATCATAATTATACATCAGCTCCTGACTTTTTACACTGACTCTCGCACCTTCCGGAATGGATGTCGTGATAAAAGCATTACCTCCGACCACGACATCTTTTCCCACCACAGTATCTCCTCCTAAAATAGAGGCTCCGGAATAAATCGTAACGTTATCACAGATTGTCGGATGCCTTTTCACGTTTTTCAGGTTCTGACCGCCTCTGGTCGAAAGTGCCCCCAGCGTCACACCCTGATATATTTTTACATTATCCCCGATTACCGTAGTTTCTCCAATCACAATGCCTGTTCCGTGGTCGATAAAAAAATATTTGCCAATCGTGGTTCCCGGATGGATATCAATCCCTGTCACGCTATGGGCGTACTCCGTCATGATTCTCGGTATCAAAGGAACTCCAAGCAGATATAGCTCATGTGCGATGCGGTTTGTCAATGTTGCAAACAGCCCCGGATAGGTACAGATAATCTCATCCTTATTATAAGCGGCAGGATCCCCGTCAAATGCCGCCTGTACATCCGTTTCTATAAAAGACCGGATTTTAGGCAGCCTGTCAAGGAAATCAAACGTAATCCGCTCGGAAGCCTGTGAAATCACTTCTGAATCCGCTTTTTCATATTGTGGTGAATATTTCAAAACAATCGCAATCTGTGAAATCAAATTATAGATTACATCTTCCAGAAGCATCGTTGTATTATTCCGAACAGTGTATATCTTAAAGCTGTGTAATATCCCGGATACACGATCTTTCTCAGCTTTTCCAAAATATCAACTACAGTATCCCTGTTCGGACGCTCAAAAATCTTAATTTCATCAATGGCTTTCCCTTCCTCATAATCTTTCATAAGATTATCTACAACCCTGTTTATCCTCTGATCCATTTTTCCGTCTGTCACTAATGCCATACTATTCTCCTTTCATCAATTCCATCCCTGGATATTTCTGTCATTTCATTTCAAATACTTTTTCCCATCCTTTCTTATAAACTCAATTGTCTTTTTCAGGTAACGTAACAAGAAACCGACTGCCAGCCCCAGGTCTGCTTTCACATGTAATCGTCCCATGATGTGCCTGTACGATTGCCCTGGCTATAGAAAGACCAATTCCAGCTCCTCCTGTCTTCCTCGCTCTCGACTTGTCTGTTCGGTAAAACCGCTCAAACACACGACCGGTTTCATTCTCTGAAATTCCTATCCCTGTATCCTCCACGGCAAATTCCACTCTATCCTGTTCTTTTTTCACCGATATGGATATCCTGCCGTTTTCATCAGTATATTTGATTGCATTCGACAGCAGATTGGCAAGCACCTGCCCTATTCAAAGGAATGCTGTGGAAGCCCCCAATGCCACCAGGGCATCCATGTTCGGTGCCCTGTGAAGAAGGCTCTTAAAACCATTTATAAAGAATTTCTGATTAATGACCATGATAAGTCCTGTAAGGACGAGACTTTTCTACTGCCTGAATAATCTCCATGCCGGAAGCCGTACCCTCTACACCCATGGAATTTGTCAAAAGGCTGACCGAGCACGCATCCACTCCGGGTAGTCCGTATCGTACAGATCATTCCCCCGGATATCTTCGACAAGTCCTGTCGTCATGCTCGAACGAACGACCGTCAGACTTTCGTCTGCCATCGAATTGAACTGATCCATCATACTATTATGAATCGTCTGCGTCCGCTCTCTCTCCCTCTGCTCTCTTAGCACCTCTGTCATATCCGATTTTAAAAGAAGATAGAAATTTCTCTCCCGGTCTACCGCATAGAACATAAACCGTTTATGAAAGCTCTCGCCTTCTATCTCACATGGCACATCCACACTGTAAGGTTCGCTTTCGTTTAGCTTCGCCTCTATCGTTTCTAAAGAAAGTGCCTCTAACATCGCCTCCTTATCTTCCTTCGATCCCTCGACCACAGGAAGCACCTGTTCTAAGAGATAATCCATGTAAACTCCATTTTTTTCTTTCGGGAAGATACTGCCCTTTTCGATGTTCGCCGCATCACCAATCGCCACGCCATAGTAACCATTGACGATATAGGTAATCATATCATACTGCTGTGCTAAAACCTTTTCGTCCAACACCTGATTTACCATTTCGGTATTATATTCCGTCTCCACGCCAAATGCGATCACCTCACCGGTCACCGGATTTTTACTGGCAGAACCGGAGAATTTCACGAAGCACTGACGACCGGACTGCCTGCGGCAATACCCTACAAAGGTCGCCGGTCCCTTTCCGGACAAGGTACGCTCTAGCAGCTTATCTAACGCAAAGGTCTCCTCATACTTTTCCCTGTCACCCTCTACTAAAAAGCTTTCCGAACGAACCCTCGCACTTTCTGCGATAGAGCCTCCCGCATAGTCGGTATCATAGAGATCACGGCCTCTCGACTCCTCTATAAGTCCCGTCGTCAGATTCGTTCTCTGCACCGTCAGACTCTCATCTGCCATCGCATTGAACTGATCGAGCATACTGTTATAGGTCGCCTGTGTCTGTTCGCGCTCTCCCTGCTCCCGTATCGCATCCGTGATATCTGCCTTTAAAAAGATATAAAATTTCGTCTTTTTATCCACTGTATAAAACGTAAAACGTTTAAAGAATTTTTCTCCCTCGATCACACAATTTACATCTACAGTGTAATCCTCTTCCGTCTCTAATTCTTTTTCAATGGTATCTAAAGAAAGAGCGTGTAATGTCATCTCCCGTTCCTTTTCCGGAACCACAGGAAGCACCTGCTCTCTTATGTAATCCATATAGATTCCATCCCGTTTCTTCGGGAAAATACTGCCTTTTCCTATGTTTGCCGCGTCCCCTATGGAGATTCCATAGTTTTCATCCACGATATAGCCCACAAAATCATACTGCTTTGCCAATACCTTATCATTTAAAATCTCCGTCACCTTCTGTGAGTTGTACTCCGTCTCTACGCCCAGTACAATGACATCACCCGTCACCGGATCCTTCCGCATAGAGGCAGAATACTTGATAAAGCACTGTCTCCCGGACTGCCTTCTGGAAAAAATAACCAGGGAGGAAGGTCCCTCGCCCAGATAATACTTTCTTTGAAGCTCCTCCAAATCAAATACCTTTACATACGTCTCCCTGTCAGAAGCTACCGGCATATTCTCCATACGGACACGTATCAGATCCTCTATCGGTGCACCAGGCTTATCCACATCATAGAGATCCGTTCCATGCACCTCTTCTACGACACCCTTCGTCAGATTCGAACGCAGCGCAGCCAGACTCTGGCTGGACAGCGCATCCAGCTCCTTATTTAATTCCCGGTACATCGCCATGGTCTGCTGCTGACTCTGTATCAGCTCTGTCACATCAATATAGGTACAGTACGCATACTGCACCCCGCCCTCTTTTACAAAAGCATAATGAACATTTACCCAGATATTTTTTCCCTGTAATGTTTTTTTTCGAACCGTCAAATTGTTCGTACCATCCTTCGTAACCTGATTTTTAAAGAGATAGGATACTTCTTCCCTGTCAGCCGGATGAACCAGATCGTTCTCCTCTTCACTTTCACGCTGAATACACTCTTCCTTTGTCCCTTCCATCATTTCCGCATATTCCCTGGAACACCAGACAGGCTCATAGGCACCATTCTCGCCTACGCGCATAAGCACGGAATTATTATCTAAAGACTCAAACAGATTCTGATAAAAATCCTTCTCAAAACCAAACATAAATCCATATCCCCCTTTCTACTATTTTTCTATCCGTATTCCCATTACATACTATTATGATAGGTAATACCAAAATTATAGTATAGACCTGCCCTCTTGTCAAACTGCGTATTCTCCTTTTTTCATACTTTCGGTTACTGTTTATAGCTATTCCGTCTGCAAATAGTAACGGGCTTTGCTGCACAGCTTTAGCTGTGTCTTAAAACTCTCTTCGCGATGAGAAATACCCTATGGGAACGGAACAACTAATAGTGTTTTTCTTATTCCCGCTCGTGTCAAGGATATGACACCTAAATTGTTATTGTTATTCTGAATTAGAAATTGATAACATATCTTCGATATGTTGGATAGATTAGTGCTAAAGCACCAAAGAT